>CAMDSS010000014.1 GCA_945907085.1 Cyanobium sp. NIES-981
CCCCGAGTCAGGCACTGGCCACGGGCCTGGGGCGCCATGTGTACGAAATGGCTCGACTTGCCGTGGGCGGGCTTGAGCCCAACGAACTGGCGGGCTTCCAGCAACGCAGCTGCGATCTGATGGGTCAGCTGATGGATCGGGGGCTCTGAGCGTCCAAGTTTCAGTTTCCAGCCCCGGGCACGAGCTTGCCCAAACCTCCTGCCCCGGTGAGGGTCTGACCCTTTGGTAAGATCTTCCTCTGGGCTTAGCCCTAAGTCACTTGGGTTCCAGCCCAAATTCATCGAAAAGGTTGATTGTCATGTCACGGGTTTGTCAGCTCACCGGCAAGCGCGCCAACAACGGCATGGCTGTTAGCCACTCCCACGTGCGCACCAAGAAACTCCAGCAGGTGAACCTGCAGGAGCGTCGCCTCTGGTGGGCCGAAGGCAAGCGTTTCATCAAAATCCGTGTCTCCACCAAGGCCCTCAAGACCATCTTGAAAAAGGGTTTGGGTGCCTATGCCAAGGAATTGGGCATCAACCTCGCCAAGATCTGATTCCATGCGGCGTCGCGCCCTGTTCAGCTCAGCTCTTCAGGCCGTTCGCTCTTCAAGTTCGTTCCTTGCCATGGGCATCGGACTCACCAGCCTGTTGGCCAAAAGCCAGCAGGCCTTTGCTTTGGGCGGCACCCTGCCTGAGCTGAATATCCCAGCACCCGATTTCAACCTGGCTGGTGTCACACCTAGCAAGCCTGGGAAGATCAGCGAGGCCGTAGAGACCCAACGCCAATTGGCCGATTTTTCTGGGCAATGGTTGGTTCTTTACTTTTATCCAAGGGATTTCACCGAAGGCTGCACCATCGAAGCCCGGGGGTTCCAACAGGATTTAGGCCTGTTCCACAAGGCTGGAGCTGAGGTGGTGGGCGTTAGCGCCGACAGTCCCGATTCCCACGCTGAGTTCTGCGGTAGTGAAGGCCTCGCCTATCCCTTGCTCTCCGATCCTGGAGGAAGCGTGAGCAAGAGCTATGGCAGCTGGATCGCCCCCTTTTCCCAGCGCCACACGTTTGTGATCGACCCCGATGGAATCCTGCGGGCCCGCTTTGTCGCGGTACGGCCCAGCGGCCATAGCCATGAGGTGTTGGACACCTTGAAGAGCCTCCAGGCCGCATAAGCTGAAAAACCCTGGTTGCCATTGATGCCGAGCCGCCGCTCCCTGCTCAAAACCATCCCCCTGGCCCTGGTTGCAGGCTTGATTACCGGCAGCGCCGCCGGCTGGATACCGAAGGTCCAAGCCAACCCAAACGCGCAGTCCAAAACAGCGGCCCACATCCTGGTGACGGCAGATACGGGTAGCGGCAACGCGGAGCAGTTTGCCAATGGCAAACAAATGGCCGCCATTCACCGGCAGCGGCCGGTGGATTTTGTGATTCTTGGTGGCGACAACATCTACCCCGATGGCAATCTGGCCGAGGTGGAGGCCAAGTTCACTAAGCCCTATGCCGCGCTCCTGCAGGCGGGTGTGCCGTTTCATGCGGTACTCGGCAACCACGACATCCGAACAGGCAACGGCGAACCGCAAGTTGCCTACAAGCCCTTTGGCATGAAGGGTCGCTGGTACACGATCCGCCAGGGTCCCGTCGAATTTTTCATGGTGGATACCAACATGAATGCCCCCTGGCAATTTCAGATGCCCTGGCTGAAAAAGGCCTTGGCCAGCAGCTCGGCCCCCTGGAAAGTGGTGGTGGGACACCATCCCATCTATTCAGCTGGCCTGTATGGCGACGATCCCAACGCTATTGCCCGTCTAACCCCCGTGTTTGCCAAATATGGGGTGCAGCTTTACATCAATGGCCACGAGCACAGCTATGAGCGCACCCAATCCATCAATGGCACCACCTATTTGATTACCGGCGGCGGTGGGGCTTACCTTCGCCCCATCCTGGCCAACGGCCGCAGCGTCAAGGTGTCGAGCAGCTACAGCTTTGTCGAGTTGAGCGCCACCGACAAAACCCTGCGCATCGACGCTTGGACCAACAAGGGCCAATCCCTGGATCAGGCAGTTTTGACCCGCTGATAACGCGGCACCTGGGCCCATCCCATCAGAGCCCTTCAAACATGCTTTGGTGCCCTTGGGCCTGGCCATGCATGGCCTGGATTAGGCCCGCGGCAGGGGGCTGGTCCAAACACGATCTCCAGCTTGCGAGAAGGGTTTCGGCCACCACCGGAGTATCCAAGTTCTGGCAGGGGCAGCCGATTGCCTTGGCCGCGGCGGCAACCTTGGGGTCATAGCTCAAGGCCACCGTGGGGCTGCCTGAGAGGGCGGCCAAAATCAAGCCGTGGAGCCGCATGGCCAGGACCAAGCCAGCGGAGGCGAACACAGCCATGGCTTCGCGGGGATGGGCTGGCACCACCTCCCGACTTCTGTACTCGAGTTCCGGACTGAGGAGTCCGTCGCTGCGCAATTGCCCCAGCAAGCCCCGATCCTGTTCCCCATGGAAGGCCAACCAGATCACCTGCCGGTTTTCCTGCACCGCAAGGGATGACAGGGCTTCTAGGTAGGGCATCCACGACCGGGCATCCAGGTGATGGGTGGGCCTGAAACACACCACGAGGGGGCCTTGCATGCCGCGCCATTGCTGGGGTGCCAGGGCCCAAACGGGATCGGGAGCCACCAAACCCGCCACGCCCCATTTGGCGGCAAGGGAAGCGGAAGCCTGATCCCGCCAACTGATGGCAGTGGCGAAGGGCAACAGGGCGCGCACCAGCAGCCGACTGCGTCTGCGGCGTAAGGGGCCCAGTCCCTGGCCCCACAGCAGCACCTGCTTGCCCTGGAGCTTGGCGGCCGTGATCAGCGCCCCGTAATAGAGGAGGCTGCGGAAGCTGGTGGCGTCCTGGAGGAGGCTGCCGCCTCCCAACACCAGGGCATCGACGCCCTTCAAGGCAGCCAAGACCCGACGGAGCGAGCGCCTGGGCACCGTGGAAACGCCAAAGCGTTCGCGTACCTGGCGTTCGTCGTAGGCCGTCACGGTGGGAATCACCCCAGCGGGCAACTGGGCCAAGGCCACCTGTAAGAGGGCGTCATCGCCGAGATTGTGCTCCCCGTAATAACCACAGAGCAACACGCGCTTGGCGATTGGCTGGGGCAAGGCAAGTCAATAACGCGTGCTTCAAAGCATCGCATTGCTGCGATCACCGGGTCGCGGGATGCCTGAAGCGCACCCGGTAGGTGGTATGGGCTGGGCCAAGATGCTGAATCAGGGCATCACGGGCTTCTTCGTGGAGCTCTTCCAGATTGCTGGCCACAATCCGAAGCTTCCGCTCAACCGCCTTGGCCTCAATTCCCTGGGGATGGCAGGGGGCCACATCAAAAACTATCTCGCGCATATCTGGGTGACAGCGTCTTCAGCTTGATCGGCTTTTGCGTCCATGAAGGGGCTGGATCCATACGGAGAACCGGCGCTTCAGGGGCGGTTCTGCCATCTCCCTACCATTGCAATTCCATTGGGCCCTCGCCATTGCACGCCCTTTCGCTGCCGACCTGGTGGATCCATGTGGCCTCAGTGCTGGAGTGGGCGGCGGCCATGCTGGCCGTCCAGCGCTTCGGCCAATGGCGGCGTGAACCAGCCTGGCGATGGCTTGCCCTAGCCATGGTGCCTGCCCTAGGCAGTGCCATGGCCGCCTGCACCTGGCATTTGTTCGACAACAGTGCCGATCTTCAGGGTCTCGTGGTGTTTCAGGCCGGCCTCACTGGCCTGGGCAATGCCGCCTTGGCTCTGGCCACCTGGAACCTCTTGCGCCTCCAGCGGGGTCTTTCGTGAGCGTTCTCCCGTGAGAGGTTTCTGGTGAGTGGCCTGTTGGGTTGGTTGGCGGGGGTGGATCCCAGTCCCCTGTTTGTGTTGTCGTTACTGCCCTATCTGGCTTTTCTCTGGTGGGCCAGGCAGGTGAAGGCCTTTCCTCGGCTAGCCCTGCGGGGCTTTGAACTCACCCTGCTGTTTGTGGCCGTCACGATCGTGGCTGCGGTCGTTGCCCAGCTTCAGTTCGGCAAACAACTGGCCGATGTGGATCCCCTCCATGGCGGAGCTGAATCGTTCCTGACCCTCTCCAACCTTTTTGTGGTGCTGGGCTTTTCTGCCATGGCAGGCAAGCAAAACAACCAATGAACAAGTCTTACGGGGAGAAGCCAGATCCCCAAAGGCCCCGGAGAATGGATCGTCAGGTTTCTGCTCCATGATCGCTCCGCTTTTGGCCTTGGCCCCTGCTTCCATTGCCTGGTCACCGAAGGTGGCCCTGGTGATGATTGTCTGCAACGTGATCGCTATTGCCATCGGCAAGGCCACCATTAAGCATCAAAACGTGGGACTGAAACTGCCCAGCAGCGCCATGTTTGGCGGCATGAGCCACGGCGCCATGTTGGGCAGCCTCAGCCTCGGCCACATGATCGGCATGGGCGCCATCTTGGGCCTGGCAACCCGGGGCGTGGTCTGAGTTCAAGCCGTCTAACCTCAGGGTTAGGAACGGGTCCACAGATAGGGCAAGGCTTTGAGCCCATAGCGCTCAAAGCGATAGTCAAAGAGAAGGGCGGAGAGATCCTCTGCCCTTTTTGTTTGCAATCCATTCAGCAGCCTTTCCAGCCGTTGATCGGCCTTGGCATTGGCTAAGCCCAACCAGGTGCGGCGGGCCAAGCGGCCACTCAAGCTCCATCGCCAGCCCAGGGCCTGGCGCAATTGGCGCGGGTAGGCCGCGAGGATGGGATCCGCTTGGCTGGGGCGCTGCAGGGCTTCCTGCAAGAGGGGGGCTAGTACCCGGCTACTGGTGAGGGCATGGCGGATGCCTTCCCCGCCAAGGAGGTTGGCGGTGCTGACCACATCACCGAGGCCAAGGAGCCGCCCTTTCTGTTGGGGCTCCCGGCGGCGAACACTGCTGCGGATGCGCCCGCCGTGGCGATCAAGTACCAGGGCGGTCTGGAGATCGGACGCCTTCAACACCTTGGCTAATTCCGCCGTCAAAGGAGGTTGGGATCGGCTGGGATCGATCAACCGGCAAACGCCCACCTTGAGTTGGTTTTTGGCCATGGGGAAAATCCAGCCGTAGCCCTGCTGCACCCAGGAACTGCCCAGAAAAAAGGTGAGTCGATCCCCCCATCTCGAGGCCTGACCATCAGGCAGCTGCAGCAGCCACTCCACCCCCACCCCTGTGACCAGGGGATCCTGGCGCGAAGCTCCCTCAGCGAGTAGGGCCCGCCCTTCCCCCGAAGCATCCACCACCCAGTCGCTGGTGATCGTGCGCTGTTGACCATCGCTGTCCTTCAGGATCGTGGCCATTTTTGAGCCGGTCAAGGGGCTGGTCACGCTGGTTTGGGGGCCGCAGTCCACTGCCCGCCAACCCAACTGCAGTTCAGCCCCCTAGCCCTGGGCTTGGCTCGCTAGCCACTGGCGCAACGCACCAAAATCCAGCACGGCACCGATGGGTTGGCCGGCCATCCAGTGGCGGGCCTGGGTGCCTTCTTCGCCCCCCAATGCCCCTGGGCCCACCAACTGCCAGCCCCGCCATCGGGCTGCCACAACCTGCTCGGGCAAGCCGAAGCGATCGAGGGCCGCTAGGGGCAGAGCTGCACTGCTGAATGCCGCTTGGCCCAAGTCGATGAGCCGATCGACCAGCACCACATCCACCCCTGCCTGGGCCAGGAGCCTGGCCAATTCCCCACCGGAAGGTCCGGCCCCCACAACCAATACCTGGCAGTCGGATTTGAGGGCGTTTGGCGAGGGGGCTCGGGAGGCGTCTGGCGGGGGTGAAACCAGGGTTGTCAGACCGCTACGGCCTGGGCCATGCCAGCCAAAGGGGCCTGAAAAGAACTGCCGTAGCGCTCCAGGATCCGTTCAGCCATCTGGGCCGGGGTGAGGCCCAGGGCTTGCTTGCTTTGATCCGGTGAGGCGTGGTCTACAAGCACATCGGGGATGCCAATGCGGAACACGGGAACCAAAACCTGGTGGTCGTTGAGGGTTTCCACAACGGCAGCCCCGAATCCTCCCGGCAAGGCTCCCTCTTCCATGGTGACCACCCGGCCGATGCGCTGGGCCATGGGCAGGATCAAGGCCTCATCCAAGGGGCGCAGGAAGCGGGCATTGATCACGGCAGCCCGCACACCTTTTTCCTGGAGCAGGCCGGCAGTTGCCATGGCAGGGGCCACCATGGCCCCATAGGCCACGATCAAGAGGTCATCCCCATCGGTAAGCAGCTCGCCGCGACCGATGTCCAGGGGTTCAAAGCCTTCTTCAGCGATAGGCACCCCTTCTCCTTCGCCCCGGGGGATCCTGATGGCAGAGGGGCCGCTGTGGTGGATTGAGGTCACCAACATCCGCTGCAACTCGGCCTCATCCTTCGGTGCCATCACCGTGAAGTTGGGGATGGAGCGGAAATAGCTGATGTCGTATTGGCCCTGGTGGGTGGGGCCATCGGCCCCGACAATTCCAGCCCGATCAAGCACAAACGTGACCGGCAGGTTCTGGATGCCCACGTCGTGGATGAGCTGGTCGAAGGCCCGCTGCAGAAAAGTGCTGTAAATGGCCACCACGGGTTTGAGACCCTCACAGGCCATGCCGGCGGCCATGGTGACGGCGTGCTGTTCGGCGATGCCCACATCGAAATATTGGTTGGGGCAGGCTTTTTCAAGCAGGTCGAGGCCCGTTCCCGTCGCCATCGCGGCCGTAATCCCAACCACGGTGGGGTCTTGCTCGCAGAGTTTGACCAGGGTCTGGCCGAAGACCTTGCTGTAGCTCGGGGGCTTGGGCTTACTCGAGGGGTAGGCCTTGCCCGTTGCCAAATCAAAGGCCGATTGGGCGTGGTAGCCCACCTGGTCGGCCTCGGCATAGGGATAGCCCTTGCCCTTGGTGGTAGCCACATGGACCAGGACCGGACCTTCGGTCCGGTGGGCCTGCTCGAAGGTGCGCACCATCTCGGCGATGTCGTGGCCATCGATGGGGCCGATGTAGGTGAAGCCCAACTCCTCGAACACGGCGCCCACCTTGGGAACGCCCAGGCGCTTCATGCTTTCTTTGAGGTTTTTGAGCTCGGAAGGCAGCTCGCCATGCAGGAAGGGCAAATGTTTGATCGCTTCCTCCGCATTGCCCTGCAGGAATTGAACCGGCGGGCTTAGCCGCATGCGGTTGAGATAGGTCGATAGGGCCCCCACCGGCGGTGAGATCGACATGTCGTTGTCATTGAGTACGACCAACAACTTGGTGTTGGGCAAGTGGCCAGCGTGGTTGATGGCCTCCAGAGCCATGCCTCCAGTGAGGGCCCCATCGCCAATCACGGCGACGGATTTGAAGGATTCACCCCGCCGATCCCTGGCCAGGGCCATGCCGAGGGCGGCGGAAATGGAGGTGGAGGCGTGCCCCGCGCCGAAATGGTCAAAACTGCTTTCGCAACGCTTGAGGTAGCCCGCTACACCACCCTTCTGGCGGAGGCTGTCGAAATCCTTGTAACGGCCAGTCAGCAGTTTGTGGGGGTAGGCCTGGTGGCCTACATCCCAGACCACCTTGTCTTGGTCGAGGTCAAGGGTTTGATACAGGGCCAAGGTGAGCTCCACCACCCCCAGGCCTGGTCCCAGGTGGCCGCCGCTGGTGGACACCACCTCGAGGTGGCGCTCGCGCACCTGGCGGGCAATGGCCTCGAGTTCTGCAGTGCTGAGGCCGTGCAGCTGATTCGGATGGCTCAGCTCGCTGAGATGCATGCAGGGCCCTTTTGCTGGGGACCAATCTAGGCCTTGCGAGCTACGCGACGGTACGGATTGCGAGACTGGAGCCATGAGCCAGGCCACCGCCAGTTATTTGCAACGCATCCTGCGAGCCAGGGTGTACGACGTGGCGATCGAATCACCGCTCGATGAGGCCCCCAACCTCTCGAAACGGCTGGGTAACCGGGTGTTGCTGAAGCGGGAAGACCTGCAACCGGTCTTCAGCTTCAAGCTCCGGGGCGCCTTCAACAAGATGGTGGGCCTTTCCCCAGCGGTATTGGCCAAGGGGGTGATCGCCGCCAGCGCCGGCAACCATGCCCAAGGGGTGGCCTTGGCTGCCCAGAAACTTGGCTGCACGGCGGTGATCGTGATGCCGGTGACCACCCCTGAAATGAAGGTGCAGGCCGTGGCGGCCCGGGGCGCCGAGGTGGTGCTGCATGGCGATACCTATGACGATGCCTGCGCGGAGGCGAAACGGCTTGAGCGCGCCAGGGGGCTCACCTTTATCCATCCCTTCGACGATCCCGATGTGATCGCCGGTCAGGGAACAATCGGCCTCGAGATCCTGCGCCAATGCGCGGAGCCCCCAGCGGCGATCTATGTGGCGGTCGGTGGTGGCGGCTTGATTGCCGGCATCGGCGCCTACGTCAAAGCGTTGTGGCCTGAAGTTGAGGTGATTGGGGTCGAACCCGTTGATGCCGATGCCATGACCCAATCCCTAGCGGCTGGCCATCGGATTCGCCTGGACCAGGTGGGCCTGTTTGCCGATGGGGTGGCTGTGCGGGAAGTGGGGGAACTCACCTTTGAACTGGCCCAGCGCTACGTGGATCGCATGGTGACCGTGGACACCGATGAGATTTGCGCCGCCATCAAAGACGTGTTCCAGGAAACCCGATCAATCCTGGAGCCAGCCGGAGCCCTCGCCGTGGCAGGGATGAAGGCTGATGTGGCGGCGCGGGGTCTTAAGGGCCAGACCCTCGTGGCGGTGGCCTGCGGGGCGAATATGAATTTCGACCGGTTGCGCTTTGTGGCCGAGCGGGCGGAGCTTGGCGAAGAGCGCGAAGCCATGCTCGCTGTGGAAATTCCTGAACAACCCGGGAGCCTGCGCCGCTTTTGCACCCTGCTTGGCCAGCGCAGCCTTACCGAATTCAGCTACCGCCTGGCCGATTCCCAGCGGGCCCATATCTTTGTGGGGGTGCAAACCCAGGGGGAAGGGGATACCGCAGAGTTGATTGCCAACTTGGAGGCGGCGGGTTTCCCCTGCCTGAACCTTTCGCAGAACGAACTGGCCAAATTGCACCTGCGCCACATGGTGGGAGGCCGATTGCCCCGCACCACCCAGGGGGCCGAGGCAGGAATGGAGGAGCTGCTTTACAGCTTTGCCTTCCCGGAACGGCCCGGCGCCTTGATGACCTTCGTGACCAGCCTCCACCCCGACTGGAACATCAGCATTTTTCACTACCGAAACCATGGTTCCGATGTGGGCCGCATCGTGGTGGGGGTGCAGGTGCCCGCTGGGGACCAATCCGCCTGGCTCGATTTTCTCAAGGGTTTGAGCTACGACTGGGTGGATGAGAGCCAAAACCCTGTCTACCAAATCTTTCTGGGGCCAGTTTCCTAGGCCATGACCGACAAAGCCAACACCGACAGAGCCAACACCCTTCAGCCCGAAGCCGAGAGACCCCGGGAAACGGCGGCTTCTGATGCGATTGCTGGCCTGTCTCTACCCGCTCGGATGGAAGCGATTCTCTACCTCAAGGGCCGCCCCCTCACCCTCAGAGAACTGGCCGAGATTGCGGCCATCAGCCGCGAGCAGGCCGAGATCGCCCTCATCACCTTGATGGCCGATTACGCGCACCGCGATACCGCCCTTGAAGTTCGCCAGGAGGGCCAGCGCTACAGCCTCCAGCTGCGCGATGGCTTGGGGGATTTGGTCCAAAACCTCCTACCGGTTGACCTCTCGACGGCGGCCCTTCGCACCCTGGCCACCATTGCTTTGAAGAAGCGGATCCTGCAATCCGATCTGGTGGATCTGCGGGGTTCCGGTGCCTATGACCACATCAAAGAATTGATTTCCCAAAACTTCATTGAGCGCAAGCGCCAAAGCGATGGCCGCTCTTTCTGGCTCACCTTGAGTGAGAAATTCCACCGCACCTTTGCCATCAAGACCGACGAAATCCAGCCCCGGCTCAAATCCTCCGCGGCGGCACAGCCCGCTGGAACCGATCCCGACCCTGGAGCAAATCCCGACCAACCCGGACCAACCTCGGATGACTGGGACCGGGCTGCATAGAGTCTGTCCACCGGAATCGCCGATCCCCTGCCCACGCCCATGGAAGTTGTTGCCCTACTTCTGAGTGTGCTGAGCCGCACCCTCGAGATCTATTCGCTGATCCTGCTGGTCCGCGTCCTGCTCAGTTGGTTCCCGAACCTGGACTGGGGCAACCCCTTGCTGGCCACGGTCAGTTCGATCACGGACCCCTATCTGAATGCCTTCCGCGGCCTGATTCCGCCCCTGGGGGGCCTGGATCTCTCCGCCATCCTGGCCTTCCTCGCCCTGAATCTTTCCCAACAGCTACTCGGTAGCGCCAGCATGAGCCTGATGGCTGGCGGCCTCTAAGGGTTCCCTAGGAGCCCGCGAGGGCTTGCTCGAGGGGAAGAAGCTCATCGTCTTCACCGGCCCTCGTTCGAACGGGGGCCTTAAAGCCCCGGGCTTTGACGTTTCGAAAACTGATGGGGCCAGGGGTTCCTGCGGGCACGGCTAGACGCAGGGCGAATTCCGACTCCCCTGGTAGTACATCGCCAATCGATCCCACCCTGGTGCGGTTCTGGAGCACCGGTTCACCGCTGGAATCCACGATCAGGGCAAACACATCGGTGTCCACCACGGGTTTGCGGCTGGGATTGGTGACCACCCCTCGAAGGGCATAGCAACTGGCCCCGGTGGGACGACGCAACTCCGGCTGGGCGCCCACGTCCTCCAGGGGGCAGGGTTCGAGCACGACCTCCCGAACAATCAGATCGGTTGCCCAGGTGGTTTGGGGCAAACCAACCAGCACAACCCCAGCCACAACCAATCCAGCCAAGAACCACCCAGCCCGGCGGGCCATCCAGGCTCTTCCCGTATCCCATGCCCCCTTGGCGAAATCCCTGATCAACGCAGATCGCCGCTACCTGAAAGCACGTTACGGGCGGCGCGACTAGCCAGCTTGTCCAGGTTGGCCTGGGCAACCTGGTCGAGGTCCATGCCCAGCTCGCTGGCCAGCTGGGAGACGTACCAAAGAACATCGCCCAATTCGAGCTTGAGCCCCTCGATAACCTCAGCGGAGAACTCTCCGCCCTGGTCGCGGATCACCTTTTTCACCTTGTCGGCCACCTCGCCCGACTCCCCGCACAACCCCAAGGTGGGATAAATCGGGTTGCTCCCCGCATTGGGATAACGGGCCGTAGCCCGCGATTGGAGCTGGTAGGCCTGGAAATCCATCGTTTAACCCAACCCCTAGGAGCCCGGATGGTAGTTTCCGGTTTGCCGATGGCATCCGGATGCCCCAGCCCGATCTCATGCGTCGCACCAAGATCGTGGCCACGATTGGGCCCGCCACCGAGTCACCAGAAAGGCTCCGGGAGTTGATTGCGGCTGGCGCAACCACATTCCGCCTCAATTTTTCCCACGGTGATCACAGCGAGCACGCCGCCCGGATCACCACCATTCGCCAGGTTGCCGAAGAACTTGGCATTCACGTGGGCATCCTCCAGGATCTCCAAGGCCCGAAGATCCGTCTGGGCCGCTTTGGTGGTGGCCCTATCACCCTGGCCAAGGGCGACCCGTTCGTCCTGACGTCGCGGGATGTGGCCTGTGATCACACAATCGCCACGGTCACCTACGGCAAGTTGGCCGATGAAGTAACCCCCGGCAGCCGCATTCTTCTCGACGACGGCCGCGTCGAAATGGTGGTCGAGCGCGTCGACCAGGGGCAACAAACCCTCTATTGCAAGGTGACGGTGGGGGGAGTGCTCTCCAACAACAAGGGCGTCAACTTCCCCGACGTGCAGCTCTCGATTCGGGCTTTGACCGACAAGGATCGGGTTGACCTCGCCTTTGGCTTGCAGCAGGGGGTCGATTGGGTGGCCTTGAGCTTTGTGCGCAACCCGTCGGACATGCTCGAGATTCGGGAACTGATCCGCAGTCACGGTCACCAAACCCCTGTGGTGGCAAAGATCGAAAAGTTCGAAGCCATCGATCAAATCGACGACATCCTTCCTTTGTGTGATGGCGTCATGGTGGCCCGCGGTGACCTGGGCGTGGAAATGCCCGCTGAAGAAGTGCCCCTGCTGCAGAAGGAACTGATCCGCAAGGCCAACAGCCTGGGGATTCCGGTGATCACCGCCACCCAAATGCTCGACTCCATGGTGTCCTGTCCCAGGCCTACCCGGGCCGAGGTGAGCGATGTGGCCAACGCCATCCTCGATGGCACCGATGCGGTGATGCTGTCCAACGAAAGCGCCGTGGGCGACTTCCCGATCGAAGCGGTGGCCACGATGGCCACCATCGCCAAGCGCATCGAGCGGGATTACCCCCAACGGGTACTCGACAGCCACATGGCCTCCAACATCTCCAACGCCATCTGTCAGGCGGTCAGCAGCATTGGCCGCCAACTCAACGCGGCGGCCATCCTGCCCCTCACCAAAAGTGGCAGCACCGCCCGCAGTGTGAGCAAATTCCGGCCCAGCACGCCGATTTTGGCTGTCACCAGCGACATCAACGTGGCCCGCAGGCTCCAGATGGTTTGGGGGGTGAATCCCCTGCTCGTGTCAGAGCAGGAAACCCCCAGCCAAACCTTCGCCTTGGCCCTGGGCCAGGCCCAGAAGCAGGGCTTGGTCACCGAGAGCGACCTGGTGGTGTTGACCGCTGGAACCCTCCCCGGGGTGAGTGGTTCGACGGATCTGGTCAAAGTCGGTACTGTCGGCGATTTGCTCGGCCGAACCGCCATGGTGTAGGGCCGAGTCCAACCCCATGGCTTCAAAGCTCCCCCTGCGCGAAACCGTAGGGATGGCATTGAGCACCCTGCGGGCCAATCGGCTACGCAGCCTGCTCACCATGCTCGGCATCGTGATTGGCAATGCCTCCGTGATCACCCTGGTGGGGGTGGGCAAGGGTGCCCAAAATCTGGCCGAAGGTCAATTGAGCAACCTCGGCGCCAATGTGCTGTTTGTGGTGCCCGGAAACAATGACACCCGTCGCCAGGGCATTGATTTCCCAAAAAACCTGGTTTTGGAAGACGCCAAGGCCATTGCCGAACAGGTGCCCAGCGTGAAGCGGGTTGCGCCCCAGATCACCCTCAGCGAGGTGGTGCAAGCCGGGGACGTCAGCAGCACGTCCTCAATCGCAGGGGTTACCCCCGAATTTTTGCCGGTGCGCCAATTTGAGATCGCCCGGGGCCGTTTCTTCTCCACGGGCGACCTGGATAGTGCCAGCAACGTGGCCGTGGTGGGACCGGATCTAGCCACCAAACTGTTTGGCAATCGCTCGGCCATCGGCCGCCAATTGCGCATTCGCAACCAGCCCTTTGAGGTGATTGGGGTGTTGGAGCCGAAGGGAGCGGTCTTCGGCCAAAACCAAGATGAAAATGCCTATGTGCCCCTCACCACGATGGTGAGCAAGCTCTCAGGCCGCGATCCCACCTACGGGGTCAGCCTTAATTTCATCAGCGTGGAAGCAAGGGATCAGGCCAGCACGGGTGCGGCCAGTTTCCAGATCACGAACCTCCTGCGCCAGCGGCATCGGATCCTTCGCGAAGACGACTTCGCCGTGCGATCCCAGAAGGATGCCCTGACCATCGTGAGCACCATCACCGGCGGCCTCACTCTGATGCTTGCGGCGATCGGCGCCATCTCCCTTTTGGTGGGCGGGATCGGGATCATGAACATCATGTTGGTTTCGGTCAGTGAGCGCACCGAGGAAATTGGACTCCGCAAAGCCTTGGGAGCGCGCAGCAGCGACGTGTTGCGCCAATTTTTGGTGGAATCCCTTGTGCTCTCAAGCCTGGGCGGGGTCATTGGCAGTGGCTTAGGCCTGGGCGCGGTGGCCCTGGTGGCGCTGGTCACGCCCCTGCCCGCCAGTATTGGTGCTAGCACCGTGCTGGTCACCGTGGGGCTCTCCAGCTCCATAGGCCTCTTTTTTGGCGTGGTTCCTGCCCGGCGCGCAGCCCGCCTCGATCCAATCGTGGCCTTGCGCAGTCTCTAGGGCGTCGAGGCAGTTTCAGCGCTACCAATGAAAAGTGAAAAAAAGCCGCAGGTTCAAAAACCGTGGCTTTTGCTACCAAGGCCCAGTGGTGATTGGTGGCTTGATGGATTCAAATCCCTTTTGGTCATTGCTTGGAGCACGCACCCTGCGGCTATCACAATTCCAGCGATCGCATGGTGATCGTGCGATGCCTTGGCGCCGGCAATTTTTTTCTGGAGCGGGTGGTTTTCCCGTTTGAGCTGTTGAGCTTCGAATGCCCCATGGATTCAGAAGTCGAAATATGGAGCCACAGCCTCGGTGGCCCCGAGATGGTCGAATCCTTTCCCTCCAGGGAACTGGCCATCCACGAGGGGGAATCCTGCGCCGCTGCTGGCTAGCAGGCTGAGCGGCCGTGCCGCGGCGCCGTTACAGTTGTTAAGACTTTTTCTCAGTTATGAACCAGCGCTGGCGCCTGATTGCCCTCTGGCTACTGCCCCTTGCAGTGGTCGCATTTTTGGGATGGCAACTGCTCAGCTCTGGTGGAGCCTCCCGATTGAGTCCTGGTGGCGCCCGAAACGCCCCCACCGAGGCTCCCCGCAATGCGGCGGTCGCCCGCATGAGCTACGGCCGCTTCCTGGATTACGTGGATGCCGGCAGGGTGACCTCGGTCGACATTTTCGATGGTGGACGCAGTGCCGTGATCGAGGCGGTGGATCCCGATCTCGACAACCGCGTTCAGCGCTTGCGGGTGGATCTCCCCGGCGTTGCCCCCGAGCTGGTCAACAAGCTCAAGGACCAGGGCATCAGCTTTGACATTCACCCCCCCAAGGCAGCCCCTCCGGCCTTGGGCCTGCTTGGGAATCTGCTGTTCCCACTCCTGCTGATTGGCTCGCTCATTTTCTTGGCCCGCCGATCCAATGGCATGCCGGGGGGTCCTGGCCAGGCGATGCAGTTCGGCAAGACGAAGGCCCGCTTTGCAATGGAAGCTGAAACGGGCGTCAAATTCGATGACGTTGCCGGAGTGGAGGAGGCCAAGGAGGACCTCCAGGAAGTGGTCACCTTCCTGAAAACCCCTGAGCGCTTCACCTCCGTGGGCGCAAAAATTCCCAAAGGCGTGTTGCTGGTCGGCCCCCCTGGCACGGGTAAAACCCTGTTGGCAAAGGCCATTGCAGGCGAAGCCGGCGTGCCCTTTTTCTCCCTCTCGGGTTCCGAGTTTGTGGAAATGTTCGTTGGCGTGGGCGCTTCCCGGGTCCGCGACCTGTTTAAGCGCGCCAAGGAAAACAGCCCCTGCATCATTTTCATCGACGAAATCGATGCGGTTGGCCGCCAGCGGGGCGCCGGTGTGGGAGGTGGTAACGACGAGCGGGAGCAAACCCTCAACCAGCTCCTCACGGAGATGGATGGCTTCGAGGGCAACAGCGGAATCATCATCATCGCTGCCACCAACCGGGCCGACGTGCTCGATTCAGCCCTGTTGCGTCCAGGTCGATTCGACCGCCAGGTCCAGGTTGATGTGCCCGACATCAAGGGCCGGATCTCGGTGCTGAAGGTGCATGCCCGCAATAAAAAGCTGGCCCCCGATGTGAGCCTGGAGGCCGTGGCCCGCCGCACCCCTGGTTTCTCGGGTGCAGACCTTGCCAACCTGCTCAACGAAGCCGCCATCCTCACGGCCCGCCGCCGCAAGGAGGCCACAACCCTTTCCGAAATTGATGATGCCGTCGATCGGGTCATCGCCGGCATGGAGGGCAAACCCCTCACCGATGGCCGCAGCAAGCGCCTGATTGCTTATCACGAAGTTGGCCATGCCCTGGTGGGCACCCTGGTCAAGGCCCATGACCCGGTCCAAAAGGTCACCTTGATTCCCCGCGGTCAGGCCCAGGGCCTCACCTGGTTTTCCCCCGATGAAGAGCAGATGCTTGTGAGTCGGGCCCAATTGCGGGCCCGGATCATGGGGGCCCTTGGCGGTCGAGCCGCTGAGGCCGTGGTCTTTGGCTACGCCGAGGTGACCACTGGAGCCGGAGGCGACATCCAACAGGTGGCCTCCATTGCCCGCCAAATGGTCACCCGCTTCGGCATGAGTGATTTGGGCCAGGTCTCCTTCGAAGCCGGAAACCAGGAGGTCTTCCTGGGCCGCGACCTGATGACCCGCAATGATGGCTCCGACCGGCTCGCCAGCAAAATTGACGATGCCGTGCGCGCCATCGTCCAAAGTTGCTACAGCGAAACCGTGGCCTTGGTGGCCGAACATCGGGCCTGCATGGACCGGGTGGTTGAGCTCCTGATTGAGAAGGAGAGCCTGGATGGCGATCAATTCCGGGCCATCGTGGCCGAATTCGCCACCATCCCTGAGAAGGAGCGGTTCTCCCCCGTCCTCGACAAGGAGTCCACCCTCAGCTAGGGATCTCTCCAGGCGGCCCC
>CAMDSS010000015.1 GCA_945907085.1 Cyanobium sp. NIES-981
GGTGAGCAGGGAGAAGAGCCCCTGGATCGCCACCACTACGGCGAGGGCTGTTCGCTTCCAGGGCAGGGATCGCCAGGCCAAATAGGCCATCAGGGGGATCCAGCCCACCAGGATCCAGGGCACGGTGCCTGCCATGACCGCCGTGATCAGCGGCGAGAGCAGCAGCACCAGCCAGCTCAAGGGCATGCCCGCCCAAAAGAGCATCACCAGCAGCAGGGCGCCGAATACCAAGGAGGTGCCGAGGTCGGGCTGGATGAACACGAGCACCCAGGGCAGTGCAATCAGGGCTATCGGCCTGACCAGATCCACGGGCCGCTCAATGGGAAACCGGGAGAGCACGCCTGCCAGCAGCAGGATCGCAGCCAGCTTGGCGAATTCCGAGGGCTGCACATGGAAGCCAGCGATGCTGATCCAGCGCTGGGCTCCGAGGGCTGAGGTGCCGATCAATCGAACGGCCAACAGGCTGACCACCGTGAGTCCGTAGATCGGGCCCAGTAAGGCGTTGAGGCGCTCAAGGGGGATCTTGGCCAGGATCAAGGCCAAGACCATTCCAACGGCGGCCGTGATCCAGTGGTCGTACCAGTCGACATAGGTCGCCTGGCGCTGGGTGCTGGCGATCAGGACTCCGGCCAAACCGGTGATCCCCAAGGGGACCCACCAGAGAATCTTGTCGACTCCATTGAGCCAGCCCCGGCGGGCGCGATCCCCACGGGCAAACATCCCTTTGCGCCGGGTCAACAGGCTCACCATGGCGTTCAGCCTGGAATCAAAACGTGACTGCGAAGCCTTTCGGCCAGGCCCATAAAAGCCTGAGCTGTCTGGGAGTTGGGAGCGGAGAGCACCACGGGCCTGCCGCTATCACCGCCTTCGCGCACGGGCATTTCCAGGGGCAATTCGGCCAGCAGGGGCACATCCGCTTCGGCCGCCAGGCTGGCACCACCACCGCTACCAAAGATCGGATACCGCTTCTCGGGCGCATCAGGGGGAATGAACGCGCTCATGTTCTCCACCACGCCGAGTACGGCAACGCCCATTTGCAAGAACATCGCCAGCCCGCGCCGGGCATCCTGCAGGGAGACCTGCTGGGGGGTGGTCACGATGATCACGCCAGCCATGGGTACGGCCTGGGCCAGGCTGAGCTGGGCATCGCCGGTGCCGGGGGGGAGGTCGACCACCACCACATCCCGTTCTCCCCAGGCCACCTGGTAGAGAAATTGGCGGATGATCCCGTTCAGCATCGGGCCCCGCCAGATCACCGGCTGGTTTTCGGCGATCAGCAGGCCCATCGACACCATCGCAATCCCGCAGGTCTCGATGGGGGTGAGCACTTGGTTTGCCCCTTCCCCTGCCACCTCCGGGGTGCGGTCGGCCACACCCAGCATGGTGGGGGCGTTGGGTCCGTAGATATCCGCATCGAGCAGGCCCACCCGCAGGCCGCTGGCGGCCAGGGCGCAGGCCAGGTTGACAGCCACGGTGCTTTTGCCCACCCCACCTTTGCCGCTACTCACGGCAATCACCTGCTTGACCCCGGCAATGGGTTGGCGTTCGGGCACCTGGCCATGGCCACCCGCTCCATGACCACTGGCACCATGACCGGCAGCGCCGATCGGGGCGGCGCCGGCGGGCTGGCCCACTTCGATCTGGACGTCGTCGATCCCATCGAGGCCAAGCAGCGCCTGCCTGATCTCCTGGGCGATTTGGGCCTGTTGGCTTTGGGCGAATCCCGGCAGGGCGAGGCGCACCAAGGCCCGCTCCCCTTGGAGACGGGGATCTTGAAGCCAACCCAGCTCCAGCAGGCTGCGCCCACTGCCTGCGTCCTTGACGACCTCGAGGGCGCCACGGGCCTGCTCAACGGACGGCATGGACACTGGCATCTGGGGCCCGTGATCCTAGGAGCCATGACAGAGCCTCTCGAAGGCTTGTCTGGGGGCTAGGCGGCCTGAAATGGTGGTTGCATTTGTGGCGTCGTTACGGCGCGTGCTCAATGTTTAAGGCTTTGCTGGCTCGCGGCAAAAACAAGCTCGCTGGAACCGGCTCTGCCCCGGCCCTGGAAAAGCCCCCCGCCGACTCCCGCGCCCGGGCGAAGGCCCTGTTGATGGGTTTGCAGGATTCCATCTGTGCGGGCCTAGAAAAGCTCGATGGCGGCGGCAGCTTTGCAGAAGAGAGCTGGGTACGGCCGGAGGGTGGTGGTGGCCGTTCCCGGGTCATGAAGGGTGGCCGCATCTTTGAGCAGGGCGGCGTGAATTTCTCGGAGGTGGCGGGCGATCAGCTGCCCCCCTCGATCCTGAGTCAGCGGCCTGAGGCCAAGGGCCATCCCTGGTTTGCTACCGGTACATCGATGGTGTTGCACCCCCGCAACCCCTACGTCCCCACGGTGCACCTCAATTACCGCTATTTCGAAGCGGGTCCGGTGTGGTGGTTTGGCGGGGGCGCCGATCTCACCCCCTATTACCCCTTCCTCGAAGACGCCAAGCACTTCCACCGCACCCTCAAAGGCGCTTGCGATTCGGTGAACCCGGCCTATTACCCGGTGTTCAAACCCTGGTGTGACGAGTACTTCTACCTCAAGCACCGCGATGAAACCCGGGGCGTGGGCGGCATCTTCTACGACTATCAAGACCCCCGTGGGGTGATTTACAAGGGCCAGGACCCCCAGGGGCCGGCGGCCCAGGTGAGCCAGGCCACAGGAGCCATCAGCCAGAACTGGGACCAGTTGTTTGCCCTGGCGTCAGCCTGTGGCCAGGCCTTCTTGCCCAGCTACGTGCCGATCGTCGAGAAGCGCAATTCAATCGTCTATGGCGACCGGGAGCGTCAGTTCCAGTTGTATCGCCGCGGACGTTATGTGGAGTTCAACCTGGTGTTCGATCGCGGCACCATTTTTGGCCTCCAAACCAATGGCCGCACGGAGTCGATCCTGATGTCGCTCCCGCCCTTGGTGCGTTGGGAGTACGGCTACAAACCCGAGGCTGGTAGCCGGGAGGAGCTGCTCACCAGCCTGTTTACCCGCCCCCAACATTGGTTCGACGACGCCACCCTTACCGATCGCTGCGCGCCACATCAGGCGGTGGACTGATCGGCAGGCTGGTGGCACCCATGCCCGCCGCCAGGGCATCAACGATGCGGGTGGCAATGGCCTGGAGCGATGCGATGCGGGTTTGGGGATTGCGGAGGGCGTTTTCTAGCGACCCTTCAAGCTTGCCAATTTCCAAAATGGCGATACCCCGTTTGGGGGCCCCAAGCCCATCGCGGAAGAACTGGGGGTAGGCCCCAAAGGCTTTCGCCAGGCTTTCGTCGATCTGGTTGAGCGGTTTGTTGATCGGTGGGATCAGGCCGGAGCCCACCCCGTCGCGGCCGTAGGCGTCGTAATGGATCTCCAGGGCATAGCCCCCTTGGTCCACATGGGCCTTGCCCACGCTCCAGGTGGTGCGGGGATCGTTGCCATTGGCGATGGAACGCTGAGGTGGGTCGTAGAAGCGGATCTTTAGGCCGCGCTCTTGCCCGAGCCGCACCACCTCCTGGGCGGTGAGCAGATTCCAGAAGAGTTCATCGGTGATGCCGATCTGCATGGGCCTGGCGCCATACAGCGACGCCGCGGCGCCGCCCGTGCCGGCTCCGCCAACGCCCTGGGAATCGGAATGGCCAGCCATCACCAAGATTTCGGTGGTTGGCTCCACAGGCCGCACGCCGATCCAGTCCTTGCTGTAACGGGCCCGGGGGCCGGTGAGGGGATCGCTGCCGGCGGTCCAGGCCTGGGCCCTGGCGCCCGTTGCAGTTCCCAGACCCAGTCCAGCGATCGCCAGTCCAGCCATGGCAGCGAGAACCAAGCGCGGGGATTGGTTTGGCTTGGTGGAGCTGGTTGGGGCCATCGTTTGCAGCGGATTGGCGACTGAGATCTGGGACGGAGATCTGGGACTGGGATCGGCGACTTAGATCGGCGAACTGAGCAGGGCTCCATCGCTGGCCAGTTGTAGCGACTCTGCCAACTCCAATTCCAGGGCAATCAATTCATCGCGGTGGGCCCGCACTTTGAGGGCGCTGCCCCCACCCTCTGCGCCACTGATCAAGCGCAACTCAACGGTTTCTGCGCGTTCCGCCCGGCGCCGGTAGAGCAGGCCAGCAGCTGGTCCGAGTAGGGCCAGCACCAGGGGCCACCAGCCCAGGGAGGGGATGAGTTGGCGAATCACCAGCCCCAGGCATCCAGCCCCTACGGCGCCAAGGATCGATAGCAGGACAGCCAGGGGAACGCTGGAGCTCACTTGGCCGCGAAAGCGCAGCAGTTGCTGGTTGGCGTCACCACCGCTGGCGGCCCAGCCCCGGGCGGTGAGCCAGCTGGTGAGGCCGTCGAGCACTTCCACCGCAGGCTTGGGGGAAAACACGTCGACCACGGTGGTGCGGTCTTTGCTGGCTGCCCGCAGGAAAAACACCAGCCCAATGGCTAGCAGCAGGGTGAGCAGCAGGGTGGAGCCGGAGTTGGCCATGGGGGGCATTCTGCCTGTGGTCCGGCCGGCCGCTTGTCACGATGGGGGCATTCCTTGGCTCGTTCCCCATGGCTGCCGCCTCGACCCCCAGCAACCTGCCTGCCCCCTCACGCTTTGCCGTGTTTGACGGCGACCTTGATGCCGAGTGGGCGGCGCTCTTTGCCGGTGCCCGGGCCCTGGCGGTGGATACCGAAGCCATGGGCCTGATCCATGGCCGCGATCGGCTCTGCCTGGTGCAGATCTGCGACGACCACGACAACGTGTGCTGCATTCGCCTGGCCCGGGGCCAGGACTCAGCCCCCAGGCTCCAGGCCCTGATGGAAAACCCTGCGATCGAAAAGGTGTTCCATTTCGCCCGCTTCGATGTGGCGGCCTTGGCTGAAAATCTGGGGATTGCGGTGAACCCGATCTTCTGCACCAAGATCGGCAGCCGCTTGGGCCGCACCTACAGCCCCCGCCATGGGCTCAAGGATGTGGTGCAGGAGCTGGTGGGGGTGGAGCTCGACAAGCAGGCCCAGAGCTCCGATTGGGGACGGGTGGAGGATCTCAGTGATGTCCAGTTGGCCTATGCGGCCGGCGATGTGCGCTATCTGCTGCCCGCCCGCGATCGGCTCGAAACCATGCTCAAGCGGGAGGAGCGCTGGGAGCTGGCCCAGCGCTGTTTTGCCTGCATTCCCGTCTTTGCCGATCTCGATCGCAACCGGTTCCATCTGCTGTTTGAGCACTCCACCGGCGGCAACCGCTAGGGGCGCTGCCGCCCCGGGATCGCTGGATTCAGTCCTCCACCATGAAGTTGTCGTCGTTGCCGACAGCTTCAAGCAGGGAGGTGAGCAAGTCGTGGTTGTTGTCGCCGCTGCTGATCGCTTCGGCCAGGAGCTGGTCAGCAAGTTGTTGTTTGGCAGCGCTTTCGCGCAATCCCTGCTGGGCTGCCTTGACCTCTACCTTGCGCCGGGCGGAAGCCAGGCTGATGCCCAATTGGCTGGCCAATTTGCCGCAGGCGGCGTTGTAGGCCCGATCCGGAATGCCAGCCATCGCCACCGCAGCCACTGAAGACTTCCGCATCATCCCAGGAGGCGCTGGACCACCAAGGCCGCCAGGGCTTCACTGCCGCCTGCCGCGCCCATGCGCCGCTGCCCGATGGCACCCTGCTGCTGCCGCAGCAGGGGCTCCGCCAGCAGCAGGGTGAGCCGTTCTGCCAGCTGGGCTCCGCTGTGGCAAGGCACGACGGCTCCTCCCAGCAGCCGGCTTTGTCTGCGGGCAAAGCTGGCTTTGAATTGGGGCCCAGGTCCTGGTAAGGACAGGGCGGGAATGCCCAGCCCCACGAGTTGTTCGGTGGCGGTGCCGGCGGTGGCCAGGCCCACCTCGGCCCAAGGGGCCCAGCGCTCAAAGCAGCCGCTTCCCAGCAGTACTTGAACGGGGCGTCCTTCCAATTGCCAGGACGCCACGGCGCCAATGGCGGCGGCTTCAGGTTGCAGGGGCTTTTGGCTGAAGCCAGCTGCCTTGAGCACGGCCCCCCAGATCCCAGGACAGCTTTGGGATGGGCAGGGAAAGAGCAGGGTGAGGGGCTTTGCCCCCTTTGCTCCCCAGCCAGGGATTGGGCTGCTGCCGCCCAGGGGGGCTAGCAGGCGAGCCCCATTGCCGAGGGCTTCTGGATGGCGACTGCCCGGCAGGATCAGCAACCGGCGGCTGGCGCCCAGCCAGTCGGGGCAAGGTCCCTGGGGAAAGCCATCCATCATCGGGTTGCCCGGCGCCAGGGCTGGCACGCGATGGCGCCTGAGGCCCCGGGCGGTCAGGCCGTCCCGCACGGCCACCAGCCGGCAGCGGCGGCTGGCCATCAGGGCCCATTCCCAGGGATCCCATTCACTGCCTTTGGCCCGGTGATAACCATCGGCGATCGGGGAAGCGCCCCAGCCGCTCGGCCCCTCTGAGGCCCAGGTGAAATCACTTTTTGGGGTGCCCACAAAGCCGAAGCGGCCGCCGCTGCCCCAGGCCATCAGAAGCGGCAGGAGATCGCCTACGGCCAGGATCGGATCCCCCCCTTCGCCCCAGCGCCGCACCTGTTGCCATTGGCGCCAACTCAGCAAGGGCATGCCCGCAGCCAGGTCGGCCAGCAGGCCCCGCAGGCTCTGGTTGCTGAAGCCGCCACTGGGAAGCGATTGTCGCGGGCCGATGCGGCGCAACAGGCCTTGGGCTTCGGCCGCGGCATAGCTGTCGCCCTGGCCCACCAAGGGCAGCACGGCAATGTCGAGGGATGGCCTGCGTTCTTGCAGGGCCCTAATCACCCGCAGGGCAATGCCGTCTTCCCCGTGGCCGTTGCTTAAAACCAGCAGACGGGAGGACATGCCATGGCTGATACGATCCGCTTCGGGAGTTTGCTCCCCGGCCGGCGGCATGGCCAAGTGGTAAGGCAGAGGATTGCAAATCCTTTACCCCCAGTTCGAATCTGGGTGCCGCCTCTTTTGGCCGTTTCCCCACAGAAGCGGCCCATTTGGCTCCTCTTGTCTAGTTTGAGGCCTCAGCGAGCTTTTGAATTGTGCCTGTGAAACGCTTCGCTGCTTTGGCCATCCTGTTGGCGGCATCCCTGTCGATGGCAGCAGCTGGGCCTGCGGCTGCTTGCGAGAAGCACTTGCATGGCCATCAGAACAGTTCGGATACGAGCTCTGAGTCTGCTCCGAAGAAGTAAGTCGCCAACACGTTCAGAGGTGGGATTGGGCTCGCCACTGCTCCCCATCGGCTGCCAGGGCATGACAATCAATCCTGTCCTCTTGGATCACGCAGTTCCCGCGGGCCAGCCGGGCCAGGGGTAAGCCAGCGGGCAGTCCGGAGGCCTCCAATTTGCCGCTCGCCACGGTGCTCACTTCCATTTGGGTGGGCCACTGGGGTTTACAAGCGCCGTCTTTGTTGCAACGCATCGGCAATTGGCCTTTGGCCAAGGCACCGGCAAACACCACCACTTCGCCCGCGGCCACAAAGCGGGCACTGAGGAGGCCTTCGATGTTCTGCTCCAACCTCAATTTGAGGCAACCCTGGCTGGGTTGCTTGTTTCTGAGATCGGCGGGCTGATGCAGGATCTGGCAGCTGTTCAGGGTTTGCTCCCACCGCCCAAAGCTCTCGCTGCATGCCCTGGGCGCTAGGGCCAGGCCCCAGGCGAGGCAGCCCGACAGGCTGATGAGCAGAGCGCCTTGGGGCTTTTGGGGGTGCACGTCAGTAATTGGAGTCGGCCACGCAATAGCCCTCGCAGCTGATGCCATTGCTGGCTGTGCGGCCGCAGTGGTGGCAAAGCACCGGTTCCGAGACCTTCTCCAGGTCTTTGTTGAGGCCCTTCTCCAGGTCCTTGTCGCTTGCCGTGGTGTCGGTGGCCGTGCTGGCGGGGGGCTGCATCACAGGGGGCTGCATCACGGTGGGTGTTGGCAGCAGTTCACCCATATTGATTGGCATCTTCGTCTACGAAGGGCTTCACGATGGCGCATGACGAGGCTCTTTTGGCGGCTGATGCCGCCCCGGCTCCTGGGATCGGTGTGGGCACCTGGGCCTGGGGCAACCAGTTGTTGTGGGGATACAACCCCAGTCAGGACCCGGAGCTCGAGGCCACGTTTTTGGAGGCCGTGCGGCTGGGTCTTCGCTTTTTTGATACCGCAGATTCCTATGGCACGGGGCGTTTCAACGGCCGCAGTGAGGCGCTGCTGGGCCAGTTTTGCGCCGGCCTCTGCGCCGCAGATCAAGAAAAGCTTTGCCTTGCTACCAAGTTGGCGCCCTTCCCCTGGCGGTTAGGCCGCCGCGGCTACGACCGGGGGTTTGCGGCCTCAAAGCAGCGGCTTGGCGGCAAGCTCGATCGGGTGCAGTTGCACTGGAGCACCGCCCGCTACGCCCCATGGCAGGAGGGCCCCTTGCTTGAGGGTCTTGCTGATTTGGTGGCCAGGGGCGAGGTGGCTGAGCTCGGCGTTTCCAATGTGGGGCCGGTGCGACTGCGCCAGTTGCATCGGCACTTAGCCCAGCGGGGCATCGCCCTCAAAAGCGTGCAAGTGCAGCTGTCCTTGCTGGCCCCAGCCCCCTTGCAGCCTGGCGGGGTGGCGGAGGTCTGCCGCGACCTGGGCATCGAGCTGATTGCCTACAGCCCCCTGGCCCTAGGCCTGTTGGCGGGGGTGCCTGGCGAGCGCCCCCAGGGCCCGAGGGGGGGCTTGTTTCGGCGCCTTGGCCCTGCTTTGGGTGCCTTGTTTGAGCTGATGGAGCGGATTGGCCAAGCCCATGACGCGCCTAAATCTGCGGTGGCGCTGAATTGGTGCCGTTCCCATGGGGCCATGCCCATCCCTGGTCTACGCAGGGTTCAGCAGGTGCAACAGGCGGCGGCCGCCCTGGCATGGCAGCTCAGCGAAGCCGAGCGGCTCGAGCTGGATGGGGTGGCCTTTGGGCTGCCTTCCCAGGCCCGGATGCCAGCCAACCCGTTTCAGAGTGCCTAGATCGCTGGGCCTAGATCGCTTCTGGGGTGAGAACCACCGGCATGGCAGGCGGTCGGACCAGCGGCACCACGGGGCTGGGGATCGCCTCCTCGGCTCCAGCCGCTTCAGGACCACAGGCTGTGAGGGCCTCTTGCAGCAGGGAATCAAACGTGGAGCCGGGCAGCCGGTGGCGCGCCAATTCCAGGAAGGCCCGGGCGAGGGATTCGCCGGCGGCGGCCCGCAGGGCGGGATTGTTGCGCCGCAGTTCTTGCTCTTCACAAATGGCGCGGGTGAAGCGCTCGGTGACATCGCGTTTAGTGGCCGCACGAATGCGGGTGTCTTGCTCAGCTTGGGAGAGGAACGGCTGGACATCGAGTTCATCGAGCCGCCGGGTGAGGCTTTCAAGCACCTCCTGCACCTCTTTGGCCACGTGGGCCAGTTGGCCATCGGAGAGGCGAGGCAAGTCGGCCACGTAGACCTTGCCGTGGTCACGCAGGGTCAAGAAGGTGGGACGCATGCCGCCACTTCCTTGCCCACCATTGCTTTGACCCATGCCCCTCTGGGGGGGGGCAACCAGCTCCCTGGGGCGCTGGGGACGCACGGGCTGGGCGGGGCCAGCCGAACTGCGTCGCCGGGTTATGCGCTGCCCCGTAGACAAACCACTATTCATGGGAACCAACTACCTGATCTCAACGTCGTTAAGCCCACCACGCCCCTCGGGTTGCGGTGTCCGTGGCCCGAACCTTACGCAAACGGCCCCCGTTTTGAGGGCGGTTCCCCGCAAGGTGATGCAAAAGAGCCTCCACCCCAGGCCTTTTGAGCCCCCGTTTTAAGGGCGCTGCTCAGGCTTCAAAGGGCAGGCCGGCGAGGCCCGTTGCCGGGGCCTCCCCACGGGCCACCGACCCGAGGCGCCAGGCGGTGTAACCCGCTTGTGCGCAGGTGGCCAGGGTGGTGTCCAGTGCTTCCGGTGGCACCACGAGGCAATAGCCCACCCCGAGGTTGAAGGTGTTCCAGAGGTCCGCCTCTGGCACGTCGCCGGCCGCTTGCAACCAGCCAAACAAGCCTGGCCGTGACCAGCTCGCCGGATCGATCACCCCATGGAGGCCGGCCGGGATACAGCGGGGCAGGTTTTCAGGCAGGCCTCCACCGGTGATGTGGGCCATGCCATGGAGGGGGATGGCCGCTTGCTTGAGGGCCTTCACCAGGGCGCCGTACAAGCGGGTCGGGGCGAGGAGCGCCTCGATCAGGGATTGATCTGAACCTGGCAGGGGGGTGCCGGCATCAACCGCCTGGTCTTCCAGGATGCGCCGCACCAGGCTGAAGCCATTGCTGTGGACCCCGCTGCTGGCGATGGCCACGATGGCGTCGCCTGCCACCACGCTGCTGCCGTCAATCACCTCAGCGGCTTCCACCACGGCCACGCAGAAGCCGGCCAGGTCGTAGCGACCGGGCCCGTAGAAGCCAGGCATTTCAGCGGTTTCCCCACCCAACAGGGCGCAGCCGCTCTGGAGGCAGCCATCGGCAATGCCCTCCACCACCTCCGCCATCGCCTCGGGGCTGAGCTTGCCGGTGGCGAGGTAGTCGAGGAAGAACAGGGGTTCGGCGCCGCTTGTGATGACGTCGTTGACGCACATCGCCACCAGGTCGATGCCCACATCGTGGTGATGGCCGTGGGCCTGGGCCAGCTCCAGCTTGGTGCCAACCCCATCACTCCCTGCCACCAAGAGGGGGTCCTTGAGGCCTGGCGGTAGGCGGCAGAGGCCTCCGAATCCCCCCAGTCCACCCACCACCTCGGGGCGACGGGTGGCATCCACGCTGGAGCGAATGCGCTCCACAAAGGCCCTGCCGGCTGCCACATCCACCCCTGCTGTGCGGTAGTCCATCGCGGAAAGCCCGATCGCTGCTGCACCGATCCTCCAACGCCGGCTCCTCGCGGCGGGCCCGATGGCCGCCAAAGCAGGAGGCAAATGGCCACCTGGGAGGTGGACGACCTGCCGATTGTCACGCGCTTGGATCAGCCTGGCTTATGCAGCTGATTCGGCTCGCTGATGCTTTGCCGGCTTGTCGACCCCCTGAAAGGGTAGGTAGGGGCTTCGATTTCGGATTTGATTGCTAATCCTGATCATTGATTGGCGTGATCAATCCGACAAAAAGATGCCGCAATGGCGGTTAGGTTTTCGCTGTAGTCAATTCTCGTTAGGAACTCCGATCGCGAATTCGCATCTCAATTCTTCCCGTTTTGAGAGCAAATCCAACGTTGTCGAACCACTTATTTCCTTGTGGTTGCTGCCTAGTTGTGGCGGGTTTCGTTTGTTATGCGTAGAACTTTCTCCCTGGGCGCGCTGGCCCTGCTTCTCTCCGGTAGTGCCATGGCTCCTGTCCTGGCCAACTCCAGCGGAGCCTCAACCCGTGATGGGGAGCTCCAAGCTCTGGTAGTCAGCACCGAAGTTGCGATCCGCGATGCCGGTGGCACCACCAGCCAGGACGACCCCCTGCAGCAGCAGGCCCCTGATTTGCCTGTTGCCCCGGTGGCCGTTCCCACAGCCAATGTGATCCGCACCTTCCAAGGCCAGGCCAGTTGGTATGGCCCCGGTTTTTACGGAAATCGCACAGCCAGCGGTGAAGTGTTTCGCCCCGGCACCTTTACGGCAGCCCACCGCTCCCTGCCTTTTGGCACCAAGGTGCTGGTCACCAACATGGCCAACGGCAAATCGGCCATGGTGCGCATCAATGACCGGGGACCGTTCCACGGCTCCCGCGTGATTGATCTGGCCCATGGCGCCGCCAGGGAACTCGGTGTCACCTCCAGTGGCATTGCCAGCGTCAAGCTTCAGGTGATCCAGTGATCCAGTGACCGGGGTGGGCCTTTGGGCCCGACCCTTGGTCACCGCACCGGACCCGAATCCCCAACCCATCCGCCAATCTGGCGGGTGGGTTTTTGTTTTGCCCCCGCGCGTCACCACCATGCAGCTGTTGCAGAGCCGCAAGCAATTGGCAGCCTGGCGCCAGGGTTTGGCGGTACCCGTGCACTTTGTGCCCACGATGGGGGCCCTGCACCCGGGCCATCAGCAGTTGTTTCGCCGAGCGGCTGAGCCCGTGGTGGGCCAGCGGCCTGCGGTGCTGGCCAGCGTGTTTGTGAATCCGCTGCAATTTGGTCCTGCAGAGGATTTCGAGCGGTACCCCAGGGATTTGGCCGCCGATGCCGCCTTGGCCGAGGCAGCGGGGGTCACGGCTCTCTTCGCCCCCGCTGTGGAGGAGGTGTATCCCGATGGTGTGGCGGCTTTGACGGCCATTCACCCCCCCCAGGGGCTGCAGCAGGTGCTGTGTGGGCGAAGCCGGCCTGGCCATTTCCACGGGGTGGCCACGGTGGTGGTGCGCTTGCTCAACCTGGTGCGCCCCAACCGGTTGGTGATGGGCGAAAAGGATTGGCAGCAGCTGGTGATCCTGCGCAAGGTGGTGGCCGATCTGGGGCTGCCCGTCTGGGTGCAGGGGTGCGCCACGGTGCGCGAGCCCAATGGTTTGGCCTGGAGCTCCCGCAACCGTTACCTCAGCCCTGCGGAGCTCGAGCAAGCCACGGCCCTGCCTGGGGCCCTGGCGGCCGCGGCCCAGGCCTGCCGCGCCGGGAGGCCCCGGGCCGAAACCCTGGTGGGAGAGGTGCGGGCTTCCCTGCAGGCGGCCGGACTCGTTGTGGACTATGTGGAGCTGGTGGCGGCCCAGAGCCTCAAGCCCCTTGCGGTGGTTTCGGGCGTGGCCCTCTTGGCCGCCGCAGTTCACTGCGGCCCCAGCCGCCTGATCGATCACACTGTCTTGATGAGCCGCTCTCCAATCGTTGCCATCGATGGCCCCGCTGGGGCTGGCAAAAGCACCGTGACCCGGGCCTTCGCCCAGCGGCTTGGCCTGATCTATCTCGATACCGGTGCGATGTACCGGGCCCTCACCTGGTGGGTCCAGCAGCAGGGGGTCGATCCCGCCGATGCGGCCGCGGTGGCCCCGTTGCTTGAGGGCTTGGATCTCCAGCTCAGCTCCGGGGCCGGCGGTGAGCAGCAGGTCACAATCAATGGCCATGACGTCACCGAGGCGATCCGCAGCCCAGGGGTCACCGCCCAGGTGTCGGTGGTGGCAGCCCATGGCTGTGTGCGGGAGGCCCTCACCCGCCAGCAGCAAGCCATGGGGGAGCGCGGGGGGCTGGTGGCGGAGGGACGAGACATCGGCACGGCCGTATTCCCCGATGCCGAGCTCAAGGTGTTCCTGACGGCCACCACGGCTGAACGGGCGCGAAGGCGGGCTTTGGATTTAGGGCAGCGCGGCTTTGCGGTGCCGCCCCTGGCGGAGCTCGAGGCCCAGATCGCCGAGCGCGATCACCTCGATTCCAGCCGGGAGGTGGCGCCTTTGCTGCAGGCGCAGGATGCCGTGGAGCTGATCACCGATGGCATGGCCATCGAGGCCGTGATCGAGGCCTTGGTGCAGATGTTCCGGGATCGGGTGCCGGAAGAGGCTTGGCCCAATCCTGTCTAGGCAGCGCGTAGCTCCCGCAGCAGGTTTGCGCAGGCGTCCTCGAGTAAATCGAGCACATGGTCAAAGCCAGCCTCGCCGCCGTAATAGGGATCGGGGATGTGGTCGGCGTCGAATTGCTGGCAGTAGCTGGTGATGCAACGAATCTCGGCGGTGGCGCGCCCCCCCATCCCTTGGGCTAGGGATTGCACCTGGTGCCGGTTGTCGTGATCCATGGTGAGGATCAAATCGAAGCGCTCCAGATCGGCCGACTCGATTTGGCGGGCCCGGCTGGGCAGATCAATCCCCCTGGCGCTGGCCGCGGCGCGCATGCGCCCATCGGCGGGTTTGCCCACGTGCCAGCTGCCCGTTCCGGCCGAATCCACCGTGAATTCCGCCTCCAGCCCTTGGCTTGTAAGCAGGTGGAGAAACAACCCTTCGGCCGCTGGGGAGCGGCAGATGTTTCCAAGGCAGACAAACAGCACCCGCTTGGGAATGGGGGCCTGGGGGGATGTCATGGCGGGCTCAGGTGGTCGAGGGCAAGTTGGGCGCGCAGCTGCACCACTGGTGGATTCTCCGCCGAGACCACCTGAAGCCGCTGGAGTCCAGCCTTCAAGGCGCCATGGGCTGCTGGATCGAGGGGGGAGGCCTTGGCGAGTCCTTCCAATCCCACCGCCACCGCATAGCGCACCACCCATTCGCCATCGGCGGTGGCGGCCAGGAGTGCGTCGAGGCAGCGGGCCTGGATCGCCGCTTGGCGGGCCGGCTCGAGATCCCCCAGCCGCAAAGCCCCCAGGCCCTTGGCCGCGGCGCGGCGCACGCTGGCGGCCACATCCGTGCCCAGGGCATCCACCAGCAGCTCCAGGCCGCGCACGTCGCCGATCCCGGCGAGGGCGCGGACGGCCCAGGCCCGGGCTCCGTAGTTCTCAGGGTCGAGCTGGAGCAAGGCGTCGACCGCCCCAGGCCCCAGGCCAATCAGTCCGTCCACGGCGGCCACGGCGGCTCCCGGGTTGTTGAAGCCCAGAACCTCCACCAAGGTGCTGGCCGCGGCGGGGTCGGGGCAGGCCGCGAGGGCCTGGGTGGCGAGCAACAACCCCTGGCTGCTGTCGGCGCGCTGCACGGCCGCAATCAGTTCGGCGGTGGTCGGACAGGACATCGGCATGGCAGCGGCGCTCATAACAGGGAATCCATGCAGGCCAGCAACTGGGGGATGCCTGGATCGCCCTTGCCCTGCTCCACAAGACCGCGGAGGGCCATCAGCTTGAGACTATTTTCCGCCAGGGTGCGGCCAATGGGTTCGAGGGCGGGCCTCCAGCCCGCTGCCCCGAGGTCCATCAAGGCGGCCCGGCGCACCTGCAGCTGGGGATGGTCGAGGAGCTCCACCAGCACGGCACTCCAGCGGGCGTCACCGCTGAGTTGGAGCAAGGTGCGGGCGGCAGCACTGCGAATGATCGGCCGGCTGTGGGTGGTGAAGGGCTCCACCACGGCCAGCACCTCGGGGGTGGCGACGCCGATGTCGCCGAGGGCTTCTAGGAGGGCTTCGCAGGGTTCGACCAGCCTTGGGCTGTCGCCGCGTTGGCCGCCGGCCACCTCGGGCCCGCTTGAGAGACGGCGGCAGAGGGCTGCCACGGCCTCTGGGGCCTGGAGTTCGCCGAGGGCCCGGGCAGCGGCTTCCCTGAGGCCATCATCGGGATCCTCGAGGGTGTCGAGCAGGTCGGGGATCGCGCAGAGCGCGGCGGGCGCCAATTTGCCCAGGGCCCGGGCGGCATTGCGGGCCACGGCGTTTTCTTCCACCCCTGCGCCAGTATCACGGGGCCGGCGCAGGCGGAGTGCCCCTTGGAGCAGGGGCACGGCCTCGGGGTGTTGGCTGCGCATGCGGCCCAGCCACCAGGCTCCGTAGTACTGCTGGGAGGGATCACTGGTTTGGCGAAGGCGGCCCAGGGCTTCCTGCTCACTAATCGGTTCGCCTGCCTGGGGGGGGCTGGCGTCAGCGTCGGCCATTGCTGCTGTCGAGAGACGCGGGCTCCTTGTGATGTTGCCAGCACAAGGGCTGGTTTGAAATTCAAGTTTGGGCGTGATTCCTACAGGTTCGCTGAAGCCCGGCTCTCAATGAGTGAGAGCCAGCCAGGTACCGCAATGACATAAGAGGGGTTTGCGAAGCATTGACTCAGCTGCAGGACCAGTGCGCATGGCGGGCAACATCACGCCAGTCATGCAACTCTTCGCAAAGTGCCGAACCAGATCATCTTGCCCCCTCTAAGTTGCTGCCGGCATCTATGTTCCTCAGATCGGCACCCAATGTCTGTTGCCCTGGCTTCCCAACTCCGTGAAGGCACCAAAAAGGCCCACACGATGGCTGAGAACACCGGCTTTGTGAGCTGCTTCCTCAAAGGTGTGGTCGACAAGGTGAGCTACCGCACCCTGGTGGCAGACCTCTTCTTCGTGTATTCGGCCAT
>CAMDSS010000016.1 GCA_945907085.1 Cyanobium sp. NIES-981
CCTGTGGTGGCGGTGCTGCACAGCCAGGAGCTGGTGCACGGTGATCTCTGCCCCGCCAACGTGCTGCGCCGGGAGAGCGATGGCCTGCCGGTGCTGCTCGATTACGGCCTGGTGTGCGGCAAGGCCTGCGTGACCCCCGGCTATGGCCCGCCGGAGTTGGCCAGCGCCGCCGCCCCAGAGCGCTGGATGGACCTGTATGCCCTCGGCGCCTTTGCCCTGGTGCTGCTCAGCGGCGATGCCCCGGCCCAGCTGCTCGATCCGGTGAGCCTGGATTGGCGTTGGCCGGCAGCCCTAGCCGAGCATCCCGAGCTGCAGGCCCAGTTGGAGCGCTTGCTGCAGCGGGATCCCGCATCCCGTTTTGCTTCCGCGGCCCAGGCCTTGGCGGCCTTTCAGGCCTTGGCGATGCCCGAGAGCACCGGGCCCGTACCCCGGGCCGATCGCACCGTGGCCCTCGTGCCGCCTGCGCCCACGCCTGTTGCTGCACCGCCAGTCGCCGCCCAGCAGCCTGCCCTCGAGCCTCCAGCGCCTCCGGCTGCCGAGCCACAGCTGCCGCCGCTGACCCCAACCCCGGCCGACCCCGCCCCTGCGGAGGTTTCAGCTCCCCCCTTGCGCACCCGCGCCGACGAGCGGGAGGAAGCGGCCGAGGGGGGAGTGTGGCCGGTGGTGATTGCCCTGGTCCTTTCGGCGCTGGTGGGTACCGCCCTGGGTTGGCTGTGGCTGAGCCGGGGCAAGTTTGTGTTGCCTAAGCCCCAAACCTCCCTGGAGTTGCCCAGCAGCCTGCCGCCGGCCGAGGTGGACCAGCGCCAGCAGCTGCTGAATCGTCTGCGGGCCCTCCAGGTGGATCGGGCTTGGTTCTTGAAATTGGTGGATGCGGGGTTGCTCGCCCAGTTCCCGGAACGGGGTGGCCGGTTGCCCAGCGATTCCCTCGACGACGCCCCCCTGCGCAAGGTTTGGAACGAATTGGCCGAGGAGTGGCTGGCCCGGGTTGAGCAACTGCCGCTCGACATACGCCGGCGCCTTGGCAGCTTCAGCGAAGGGGATTGGCAGCGCCGTCAAAGTGCTTTGGTGAGCCAGGGCCTGAGCCCGTCGGTGTTGCGCCAGTTGGTTTCGGGTAGTGCCCAGAATCTGTTGCCGGGCAGGCCCGGTTCAGACATTCCGCCGGAACCCTTCCGCCAGCTCTGGTTTGCCGCAGCGGAGCAGAGCCTCACCAATGTGCAGATTGAGGCGATCCAGGCCCAGCCCATGGAAACCCGGGTGCTTTCCGCCCAGGTGGATGCCCGCGGTGCCCGCCTCTTCCCAGTGCGTCTGCCGGCGGGCTACCGCCTGGTGCTGGGGGTGAATGGTTCGCCGCTCATGCAGATGAGCGTGTTCAGCGCCGAGGGCAGCCTGCTTGAAGCCAAGGGGCCGCTGCGGGTGGTGAGCCTGGGGGCCCAGCCCCGCTCTCCGGTGCAATTGCTGGTCACCAACGAAGGGGTCGCCCCCGGTTTGATCACCCTGTCGCTGCGGGCAGACCCGCCGGCACCCAGGCTCCAGCCCCCGGCGCCCACCCCACCGGGCACCCCACCAGGTGCAAACCCAGCCACTCCCCAGGGATCGGAGCCGCTGCTACCCCCGGAGCCGCCACCTCCCACCCAGTAGGCGCCACCTAGGAGGGCCAGGCTTTAGATCCTGGCGATGGCCTGCTTGGCGTCCTTGATGTCCTGTTTGCGGCGTTCCTCATGGCGCTTGTCATGCAGCTTGCGGCCCTTGCCCAGGCCAATGGTGAACTTGATCCAGGACCCCTTGAGGTGGAGGTTGAGCGGGATCAGGGTGAGTCCCTTTTGGTCGAGGGCGATCCGCAGTTTTTCGATTTCGCGGCGGTGGGCCAGCAGCTTTCGGGTGCGCAGGGGCTCGTGGTTGAAGTAGGCCCCGGCATGGCTGTGGGGCGAGATGTGCACGTTGTGCAACTGCAGTTCGCCTTTGCGGATCAGGCAAAAACCATCGCGCAGGTTCACCTGGCCGGCCCGGATTGATTTCACCTCGGTGCCGAGCAATTCGGCCCCGCACTCCAGGGTTTCGAGAATCTCGTATTGGTGCCGGGCGAAGCGGTTGTCGGCCAACAGCTTGTTGGCGGCATCGCGCAGGGCCTTGGCGCTTTTCTTGCCTCCCCCCTTTGCCATTGCTGATGCGCTTGCGTCGCCTAGATCTTCCCGACCCTAGATAGCCCCCGGTACCCTCGCTGTATGGCGATTGTTTCCTCGGGATCTCCTGCCTCCGGTGGCCGCCCCCGGGCGACCAAGCCGATGGCGTCCCAGGCGATGGAGAGCCCGCGGCTGGTGGATCCAGCGCCGATTGAGGAACAGGCTCCCGCCCGGGAAGACAGTCTCAGGCCCAAGCGGCTGGCCGACTACATCGGCCAAAGCGAGCTCAAGCAGGTGCTGGGCATTGCCATTGAGGCTACCCGCTGCCGTCAGGAAGCCCTCGACCACGTGCTGCTCTATGGCCCCCCGGGCTTGGGCAAAACCACCATGGCCCTGGTGCTGGCCGAAGAACTTGGCGTGCGCTGCCGCATCACTAGTGCCCCTGCCTTGGAGCGCCCCCGCGACATCGTGGGTCTGCTGGTGAACCTCCAGCCCCAGGAGCTGCTGTTCATTGATGAGATCCACCGGCTCAACCGGGTTGCCGAAGAAATCCTCTACCCGGCCATGGAGGACTTTCGCCTCGATCTCACCGTGGGCAAGGGCACCACGGCCCGAACCCGCACCCTGCCCCTGGCCCCATTCACCTTGGTGGGGGCCACCACCAAGGCCGGCTCGCTGAGTTCGCCCCTGCGGGATCGCTTCGGCCTGATCCAGCGGCTGGAGTTTTACGGCCTCGAGGATCTCCAGGCGATTGTGCAGCGGGCGGCGGGGCTCTTGCAACTGGAGTTGGACTCGGATGCGGCGTTGGAGGTGGCCAGGCGCTGCCGGGGCACGCCCCGGATTGCTAACCGCTTGCTGCGGCGGGTGCGGGATGTGGCCTCCGTGCAGGGCCATGGCCGCATCGGAGCCGATCTCGTGGATGAGGCCCTGAGCCTGCACCGGGTCGATGGCCGGGGCCTCGATGCCAGTGATCGGCGCCTGCTCACCCTGGTGCTGGAGGGCTATGGCGGGGGGCCGGTGGGCTTGGACACCCTGGCCGCGGGCCTGGGGGAAGACGCAACCACCTTGGAATCGGTGGTGGAGCCCTATCTGCTGCAACTCGGCTTTTTGCAGCGCACCCCCCGGGGCCGGATGGTGACTCCCGCCGGGCGGTTGCATTTGGGTTGGCCCCCTGAAGGCAACCCGATGGATGCGGCGGCATGAGCGGCCTCCTCGCCCTGCTGCTGAGCCTGCAATTGGCTGTCCAATTAGCGCTGGCTCCAGTGGGAGGGGCCCAGGTGACAGTGCCCCAGCTGTTTGACCAGGCGCTCAACGCCAGCCGCAACGGCGATTTCGCCCAGGCCCTGCCCCTGTGGAACCAGGTGCTGGAGCGGGCCCCAAGCGATGCGGCGGCCTGGAGCAACCGCGGCATTGTGCAGCTGGCCTTGGGCGATCCCCAGGCGGCGATTGCTGATCAGGTTCGCTCGATGGAACTGGCCCCGGACAACCCCGATCCCCACCTCAACCGCGGCACCGCCGAAGAGGCCCTGGGCCAATGGGCGGCGGCCGAGGCCGACTACCGCTGGATCCTGGAACGCTTTCCTGCCCCAGCGGAGCAAGGGGCCGCTGGGGAACCCCGGGCTTCAGCCCTCTACAACCTGGGCAATGTGCAGGGTTCGCTTGGGGATTGGCCGGCGGCCCGGGCCTCCTTTGAGGCGGCTGCAGACGCCAGGCCCGGCTTTGCCATGGCCCGCTCCAGCACGGCCCTGGCCGCTTATCAGCTCGATGACCTGGCCGAAGCCGAGAGGGAATTGCGCAACCTGATCCGCCGCTACCCCCTGTTTGCCGATGCCAGGGCGGCTCTGACGGCCTTGCTCTGGCAGAAAGGTTCCAAGGGCGAGGCGGAAAGCAATTGGGCCGCGGCGTCGGGTTTGGATCCGCGCTACCGCCAGGGAGAATGGTTGCTGGAAACGCGCCGCTGGCCTCCTAAGCCGGTGGCAGCCCTCGAGCAATTTTTGGCCTTGGAGTCGTGATGCGCTGGCAGAGCCTGGGGCTGGATCAAACCCTTCAGGAGGCCTTGCCCGAGCTGATTCAGCTGCGGCGCCATATCCACCGCCACCCCGAGCTCAGTGGCCACGAGCAGCAAACGGCCGCCTTGGTGGCGGGTGAATTGCGCCGCTGGGGTTGGCAGGTGCGCGAAGGGGTGGGCCGCACCGGAGTGCTGGCGGAGTTGGGTCCGTTAGGGCCCGGGGTGCCCCTGGTGGCCCTGCGGGTGGACATGGATGCCCTGCCGGTGGAAGAGCGCTCCGGCCTCGATTACGCCTCGGTCCACCAGGGCTTGATGCACGCCTGCGGCCACGACATGCACACCGTGGTGGGCCTTGGGGTGGCCCAGCTCTTGGGGACGCTCTGGCAGAGCGATCCCTCCGAGATCCGTGCCCGGGTGCGGCTGCTGTTTCAACCCGCCGAGGAAACGGCGGAGGGCGCCACCTGGATGCGGGCCGATGGCGCCATGGATGGGGTGGAAGCCCTGTTTGGGGTCCATGTCTTTCCAAGCCTGGCGGCCGGCACGATCGGCGTGCGCAGCGGCAGCTTGACGGCCGCGGCGGGTGAGCTGGAGGTGGAAGTGCTGGGGGAGGGCGGCCATGGCGCCCGGCCCCACCAATCCACCGATGCCATCTGGATTGCGGCCCGGGTGGTGAGTGGCCTGCAGGAGGCGATCAGCCGCCAGCTCGATGCCCTCCATCCCGTGGTGGTCAGCTTTGGCAAAATTGAAGGTGGCAAGGCGTTCAACGTGATCGCCGACCACGTGCGCCTGCTGGGCACGGTGCGTTGCCTGGACACGGAACTCCATGCCCAACTGCCGGCCTGGATCGAAGACACCGTGCAGGCCCTGTGCAAAGGCCATGGCGGTGAGGCCCGGGTGCACTACCGCTGCATTTCCCCCCCCGTGCACAACGACCCCGAGCTCACGACCCTGGTGGCGGCGGTGGGGGAGGAGCTGTTGGGGCGTGAGCAGGTGCTGTGGCTGGATCAGCCCTCGCTCGGGGCGGAAGATTTTGCCCATCTGCTTGATGGCACCCGCGGCACGATGTTTCGGTTGGGGGTGGCCGGCAAGGCGGGCTGCGCGCCCTTGCACAACAGCACCTTTGCCCCCGATGAAGGGGCGCTGGCGGTGGGGATCAAGGTGCTCACCGGCAGCGTGCTGCGCTGGATGGAGCAACGGTCATGAGGGCCCAGCCATGAAGCAGCGCCAGGTTTTGCAGGGGGTTTTGGCCCTCTCTTCACCGCTCTTGATTGGTTTGGCCTTGGTGGTGCTGTTGCAGCGCCAGGGCACTGACCGCGTGCAGGCGATTCCGGCGCTGTTGATTGGTTCGGGCTTGTTGGTCACGAGCACCCTCAGCTGGCGCCGGCGCCGGCGCAAGTTGCTGGCCGCCCTGCGTCACGATGAGGCTCATGAGCAACCCTGAGCCCGATCTCAACCGCCTGAAGGAGGCCATCGCCTCTGGGGATCCGAGCCGTTCGATGCCGGCCTTGGCGGGCTTGCGGCAGGTGCCGGCGGACCAGGCGATCCCTTTGCTGCTCTTGGGTTTGGAGCAGGAGGAATTCATGGTGCGCTCCCTCAGCTGCGCCGGGCTGGGTGTGAAGCAGAGCGAGCAGGGCTGGCAGGCCTTGGTGGGAGCCCTGCAAACGGATGACGACGCCAATGTGCGGGCCGAGGCGGCCAATTCCTTGGTGAGCCATTCGGTTGAGCGGGCCTGGCCCCTGGTGCGCGATGCCTTTGCCGCCGATGGTCAGTGGCTGGTGCGCTGCAGCATCCTTGCGGCCCTGGCCGAGCAGAGCGAGATTGAAGCTGCTTGGCTCATGGAGCTGGCAGTGATGGCGATCGCCGATGGCGATGGCACGGTGCGGGTGGGCGGCGCCGAAATCCTGGGCCGCCTGGTGGCCGATGGGGTGGATCCGGCCTTGACCAATCAGGCCCGCACGGCACTCCACCAGCTTCAAGGCGACAGCGACCACCGGGTGGTGGCGGCGGCCTTGAACGGCCTGCAGGCGTAAGTCCTTGCTAGGTTTCGAAAGTCACTAGGGGTGCCCGGCTGCGTCACTGCTGCCCAGGGCTGAGATCACACCCTCCGAACCTGATCCGGGTCATGCCGGCGCAGGGAAGTGAGCTGGACCGTGAAACCAATCTCAGGCTGCGCCCCGCCGGTTGCCTTTGCAGGCATCCCCTATTCGCCGTAGCCCGATCATGCGTAGCGCCTGGATTGAGAAGCGCCGTGGAGCCCCTGGCTTCTCGGGTAACTATTCCCAAATGCACTACGCCCGCCAGGGTGTGGTGACCGAAGAAATGGCCTTTGTGGCCAAGCGGGAAAACCTGCCCGAATCGCTGGTGATGGAGGAGGTGGCCCGGGGCCGCATGATCATCCCGGCCAACATCAACCATACCGGCCTGGAGCCCATGGCGATTGGCATCGCCAGCCGTTGCAAGGTGAACGCCAACATCGGGGCTTCCCCCAACGCCTCCGATCTCGATGAGGAGGTGGCCAAGCTGCGCCTGGCGGTGAAATACGGCGCCGATACGGTGATGGACCTCTCCACCGGCGGCGTCAACCTCGATGAGGTGCGTACGGCGATCATCAAAGCTTCGCCGGTGCCCATCGGCACGGTGCCCGTGTATCAGGCCCTCGAGAGCGTGCACGGTTCGATCGAGAAGCTCGACGCCGAAGACTTCCTGCACATCATTGAGAAGCACTGCCAGCAGGGAGTTGATTACCAAACGATCCACGCCGGTCTGCTGATTGAGCACCTGCCCCTGGTGAAGGGCCGCCTCACCGGCATCGTGAGCCGCGGCGGCGGCATCCTGGCCCAGTGGATGCTCTATCACCACAAGCAGAACCCCCTGTTTACCCATTTCGACGACATCTGCGAGATCTTCAAGCGCTACGACTGCACCTTCTCCCTCGGTGATTCCCTGCGTCCGGGTTGCCAGCACGACGCCTCCGACGCCGCCCAGCTGGCGGAGCTCAAAACCCTGGGTGAGCTCACCCGCCGCGCCTGGAAGCACGACATCCAGGTGATGGTGGAGGGTCCTGGCCACGTGCCGATGGATCAGATTGAGTTCAACGTCAAAAAGCAGATGGAGGAGTGCAGTGAGGCGCCCTTTTATGTGCTTGGCCCCTTGGTCACCGACATCGCCCCGGGCTACGACCACATCACCAGTGCCATTGGTGCTGCGATGGCCGGCTGGTACGGCACAGCGATGCTTTGCTACGTGACCCCCAAAGAGCACCTGGGCCTGCCCAACGCCGAGGATGTGCGAGAGGGCCTGATCGCCTACAAGATCGCCGCCCACGCCGCCGACATTGCCCGCCACCGCCCGGGAGCGCGCGATCGCGACGACGAACTCAGCCGCGCCCGCTACGCGTTTGATTGGAACAAACAGTTCGAGCTGTCTCTCGATCCTGAGCGGGCGAAGGAGTATCACGATGAAACCCTGCCGGCTGATATCTACAAGCAGGCCGAGTTCTGCTCCATGTGCGGACCCAAGCACTGCCCGATGCAAACCAAAATCACCGATGAGGATTTGGCAGGGCTAGAGAAGGTGCTGGAAGAGCAGCAGCAGGCGAAGGGAGAGGTTGCGGCGGTCTGATCAACTGTTCCCTGGCATAGGCAAGCCTTTCCAGGGAAGCCTTTCCAGGGAGGCACCGTGTAACTACGCTGTAAGTACGTAGGCGTTGGTGGCTATGCGCTCGAAGCTGGTCCGGATTGGCAATTCTCGGGGGGTCCGCCTCAGCAAGCCTCTGCTTGAGGAAGCTGGACTGGTGGATGATGTCGAGATCGATGTGCAGCCGGGCGTGTTGACGATTCGGCCTGTGGCCGCTCCCCGAGCTGGCTGGGCAGATGCGGCTGCATCTGCTCCTGCCCATGGCCTATTGGATCCTCCGACGCCAACCCAATTTGACGACGAGGATTGGTCCTGGTGAGCCCCGGTGCTGTTTCGCGGGGTGATGTTTTTCTCGTCGCCCTGAATCCCACCAAGGGTCAGGAGATCAGAAAAACCCGCCCTTGCGTGATTGTTTCGCCAGATGAGTTAAACGCCTCCATGGGCACATTCATCGTGGCTCCGCTGACATCAGGCGGATTTAGCTATCCATTTCGCGTCCCGTGCACCTTTGATGGCAAGCATGGTCATGTCGTGCCCGACCAACTTCGAACTGTTGATCGCGAGAGACTGGTCAAGCGCCTCGGAGTCCTCCCGTTCGACACCATGTCACAGCTGTTGGATGTCCTCCGGGCCATGTTCGCCCCATAAAAAAGCCCCACCTTCTGGTGGGGCTAGATCGTGCTGAAACTTCAGCCCAGGGCTTTGGCCTTGGCTACCACGTTGTCCACGGTGAAGCCGAACTTCTCCATGAGAAGGGGGCCAGGGGCGGAGGCTCCGTAGCGGTCGATCGATACGGTGTCGCCATCGAAGCCGGTGTACTTGTGCCAGCCGAAGGAGCTGGAGGCTTCCACCACCAGGCGCTTGCGCACCGAGGCGGGCAGCACGCTCTCGCGGTAGGCGGCATCCTGCTCTTCGAACAGCTCCACGCAGGGCATCGACACCACCCGCACGTTCTTCCCGTCGGCGCGCAGTTGGGCTGCGGCCTTGGTGGCGAGTTCCAGTTCGGTGCCGCTGGCGATCAGGATCAGGTCGGGGGTGCCGTTGCTGTCTTCCAGGATGTAGCCACCTTTGGCCACCTGGCCGGCGCTGGAGTTGGCCTGGTTGGCCATGGCCTGGCGGCTGAGGAACAGCACCGTGGGGCGCTTGCGGTTGGTGATCGCCACCTGGTAGGCGCCGCTGGTTTCGTTGCCGTCGCCAGGACGGATCACCAGCAGGTTGGGCAGGGCCCGCAGGCTGGCCAGGGTTTCGATCGGCTGGTGGGTTGGGCCGTCTTCGCCCAGGCCGATGGAATCGTGGGTGAGCACGTAGATCACACCCAGCTCGCTCAGGGCGGAGAGGCGCATGGCGCCCACCATGTAGCCGGCGAACACGGCGAAGGTACCGCCGTAGGGGATCAGGCTGCTGCCGTGATAAGCGATGCCATTCATGATCGCCGCCATGGCGTGCTCGCGCACCCCGAAGTGCAGGTAGCGGTTGGCTTCAGCGCCTTTCTGGAAGCCCTTCTCGCCCTTGATGTCGGTGAGGTTCGAGTGGGTGAGGTCGGCGGAGCCGCCGATCAATTCCGGCAGGCTGGGGCCAAAGGCATTCAGGCAGTTGTAGGAGTGCATGCGGGTGGCCAAGCCCTTGTCGTCAGCCGTGTAGCTGGGCAGATTTGCATCCCAGTTAGCAGGCAATTCGCCGCGCAGTTGGCGCTCGAATTCAGCGGCCTCAGCGGGGTACTGGCTGCGGTAGGCGGCCAGGGTGCCATTCCACTCGGCTTCCGCCGCAGCGCCGCGGCTGATGGCTTCGCGCCAGTGGTCGTAGGACTCCTGGGGAACTTCGAAGGGGCCGTAGCTCCAATCGAGGTTTTTGCGGGTGAGTTCGGCTTCTTCTGCGCCCAGGGCGGCACCGTGCACGCCAGCGGTGTCGGCCTTGTTGGGGGAGCCGTAGCCAATGGTGGTGGTCACCTTGATCATCGAGGGACGATCGGTGACGGCCTTGGCTTCCTCAATCGCCTTGGCGATGGCGGCCACATCGGTGTTGCCATCCTTGACGTGGATGGTGTGCCAGCCGTAGGCGTCGTAGCGCTTGAGCACATCCTCGGTGAAGGAAACGTTGGTGTTTCCGTCGATGGTGATGTGGTTGTCGTCGTAGAGGGCGATCAGCTTGCCCAGGCCCAGGTGACCAGCCAAGGAGGCGGCTTCACTCGAGACCCCTTCCTGGTGGCAACCGTCGCCCATGATCACGTAGGTGTAGTGATCAACGAGCTTCACGCCGGGCTTGTTGAATTTGGCGGCCAGGTGGGCTTCGGCTAGGGCCAGGCCTACGGCGTTGGAGATGCCCTGGCCTAGGGGGCCGGTGGTGACTTCGACGCCTGGGGTTTCAAAGGTTTCCGGGTGACCGGGGGTTTTAGATCCCCATTGGCGGAATTGCTTGAGGTCCTCGATGGTCACCGAGTCGTAGCCGGTGAGGTGCAGCAGCGCGTAGAGCAGCATGCAGCCGTGGCCAGCGGAGAGCACGAAGCGGTCGCGGTTGAACCACTTGGGGTTCTTGGGGTTGTGCTGAAGAAACTTGTCCCAGAGGGTGAAGGCCATGGGAGCGCAACCCATGGGCAGGCCGGGGTGGCCGGAGTTGCTCTTGTTGATGGCGTCAACCGCCAGGAAGCGAATGCTGTTGATGCACAGCGATTCAACCGAGGTGCTGGGGGCGACGACCATGGCGGGACGGGGAGAGGGGGAAAAGGATTGGGCGTGGACAGGGAGCGAGACGTTCCCAGGGGGCTTGGTTATCCGCCCATGCGGCGGAAGGCCAGGCAGACGTTGTGGCCGCCAAATCCAAAGGAGTTGGAGAGCACCACGTTCAGTTTGTGTTCCCGGGCCTGGTTAGGAACGACATCCAGATCACACGCCGGATCGGGATTCTGATAATTGATCGTAGGCGGCACCAGGCTGTGCTCCATGGCGAGAACGGCTGCCACCGCTTCGATGCCACCGCTGCCGCCCAGGAGGTGGCCGGTCATCGATTTGGTGGAGCTCACCGGGATTTGGTAGGCCCGCTCCCCGAGGGAACTCTTGATGGCGGAGGTCTCGTTGCTGTCGTTGGCCTGGGTGCTGGTGCCGTGGGCGTTGACGTAGTCAACGTCACTGGGATTGAGCTCGGCGTCTTTGAGGGCCAGATGCATGGCTTCGGCGCCGCCCACTCCCCCGGGGGATGGGGACGTGATGTGGTGGGCATCGCAGGTCATGCCGTAGCCCACCACCTCGGCCAGGATTTGGGCTCCGCGGGCTTGGGCGTGCTCCAGGCTTTCGAGCACTAGCACCCCGGCGCCTTCGCCGATCACAAAGCCGTTGCGCTCGAGATCGAAGGGCCGGCTGGCGGTGGTGGGGTCGTCGTTGCGGAAGGAGAGGGCCTTGGCACTGGCAAAGCCAGCCACGCCGAGGGGGGTGATCGCCGATTCGGCGCCGCCGCAAACCATGGCGTCGGCCAAGCCCATTTGGATGAGCCGGTAAGCATCGCCAATGGCGTTGGAGCCAGCGGCGCAGGCGGTGGCCACGGCGCTGCTGGGCCCCTTGGCCCCGAGGGCGATCGCCGCTAGGCCCGTGGCCATGTTGGGGATCATCATCGGCACGCAAAACGGGCTCACCCGGTCGGGGCCCCGCTCACTCATCACCTGGGCCTGGGTCTCCATCATCAGCAGCCCGCCAACGCCGGAGCCAATGGCCGTACCGACCCGTTGTTGGTTGCTTTCGTCGATGGTGAGGCCCGCATGGGCCACGGCTTGCTTGGCCGCCACCACGCCGAATTGGCAGAAGCGATCCCAGCGCTTGGATTCCTTGGGTTCGAGGTAGCCAGCTGGGTTGAAGTTCTTGACTTCAGCGGCAAACCGGCAGGCGTGGCGCGAGGGGTCAAACAGGGTGATCCCAGCCACGCCATTGCGGCCCGTGCTCAACCCTTCCCAGTAACTGGAAACGTCGTTGCCGATCGGTGTGACGGCGCCGAGGCCAGTGACCACAACGCGTTTGAGACCCTGCACCATGGAAAGGCTCAGGCCTGTTTGTCCTGGATGAACTTGACCGCGTCGCCAACGGTGGTGATGCCTTCGGCGGCTTCGTCGGGAATCTCGATGTCAAAGGCCTCTTCCAGGGCCATCACGAGTTCCACGGTGTCGAGGGAGTCGGCGCCGAGGTCGTTTTGGAAGTTCGATTCCGACTTCACTTCGCCCGCATCAACACTGAGTTGCTCGGCCACGATCGAGCGCACTTTCTCGAAAATCGCTTCCTGGGACATGGTCGCTTTGAAAGTCGCCGCACTCTACGGGTCACCCTGCTTCCATCCCCCGCGCGTATGAACAAGGGTGAAGGCCTGGCCCCCGGGGCGGATCTCTTGTGGGGGCCATGGGTACGTTGGGCGCCACGCCGTTTGTGCCCGGCCTTTTCCATGTCCCACGCCGTCAAGATCTACGACACCTGCATCGGCTGCACCCAGTGCGTGCGCGCTTGCCCCCTCGATGTGCTCGAGATGGTGCCCTGGGACGGCTGCAAGGCTGGCCAGATCGCTTCCTCCCCCCGCACGGAAGATTGCGTGGGCTGCAAGCGCTGCGAAACCGCCTGCCCCACCGACTTCCTCAGCATCCGCGTCTACCTCGGCGACGAGACCAGCCGCTCGATGGGTCTCTCCTATTGATTCCCAGGCTCCTTTAGGACCGCAAGCTGGGCAGAACGTCTTCCTGGCTCCCATAAGCTCAAGCCCGGCCCGGTGCCGGGCTTTTGTTTTGTTTCGCTCCTGGTTTCGCCCCTATGTGCGGCATCGTTGCCCTAATTGGTTCGCGGGAAGCGGCTCCCCAGCTCCTCGAGGGATTGCGGCAGCTCGAATACCGCGGCTACGACTCGGCGGGCATTGCCACCATCGGTGAGAACGGCCAGCTGCATTGCCTCAAGGCCCAGGGCAAACTTGTGAATCTCACGGCCCGCTACGAGGCCCATGGGGCCCAGGGTCACTGCGGCATTGGCCACACCCGTTGGGCCACCCATGGCAAGCCGGAGGAGCGCAACGCCCACCCCCACCTCGATGGCAGCGGTGAGTTGGCGGTGGTGCAGAACGGAATCATCGAGAACTACCGCAGCCTCAAAGAAGAGCTCCAGGCCGAAGGCGTGATCTTCCTTTCGGAAACGGATACGGAGGTGATCCCCCACCTGCTGGCCCGCCAATTGGCCCGGCTCCAGGGGGGTGGCGCCGGAGGTGGCGGCAAAATTGCCAGTGGCAGCCTGTTGCTGCAGGCGGTGCAAGAGGTGTTGCCGCTGTTGCACGGGGCCTATGCCCTGGCGGTGGTGTGGGCCCAGGCCCCCGGCGCTTTGGTGGTGGCGCGCAAGGCTGCGCCTCTGTTGATTGGCTTGGGGGAGGGGGAGTTCCTTTGCGCCAGCGATACCCCGGCCCTGGCGGGCTTCACCCGCACAATCCTGCCGATGGAAGACGGCGAGGTGGCCCTGCTCACCCCCCTGGGCATCGAGCTCTACGACGCTGCAGGCAGCCGGGTGCAGCGCAGCCCCAGCCTGCTCACCGGCACCGAGCACGTGGCGGACAAGCGCAGCTTCCGCCACTTCATGCTCAAGGAGATCCATGAACAGCCGGAAACGGCGGCCCTGTGGGTGGCGCGCCACCTGCCCGACAACGGCCTGGTGGCCCTGCCCCTGGATAACTCGGTGTACGAGGGGGTGGAGCGGATCCAGATCCTGGCCTGCGGCACCAGCCGCCATGCGGCCCAGGTGGGGGCTTACCTGCTCGAGCAGCTTGCTGGCATTCCGACCAGTGTCTTTTATGCGAGCGAGTTTCGCTACGCGCCGCCGCCGCTCTCGCCCCACACCCTCACGATTGGCGTGACCCAATCGGGCGAAACGGCCGACACCTTGGCCGCCCTGGCGATGGAGCAGGACCGGCGCCAGCTGGTGGCCGATCCCACTTTTGCGCCGAGGCTTCTGGGCATCACCAACCGCCCCGAGAGTTCCCTGGGCCGGATGGTGGACCAGGTGCTGGATATCGGCGCCGGCATTGAGGTTGGGGTGGCTGCCACCAAAACCTTCCTGGGCCAATTGTTGAGCTTCTATGGCCTGGCCTTGGCCTTTGCCGAACGTTCGGGCCGCAACCCTGACCAGCTCAAGGCCCTGGCGGCCCAATTGCGGGCGATTCCCCAGCAGTTGGAGCAGCTCGTGGCCGATTGCGACCGCCGCTGCGCCGAGCTGGCCCACCAATTTGAGGGCACCCAGGATGTGATCTTCCTGGGCCGGGGCATCAACTACCCGATTGCCCTGGAAGGGGCCCTCAAGCTCAAGGAGATCAGCTACATCCACGCGGAGGGCTACCCGGCTGGCGAGATGAAGCACGGGCCCATAGCCCTGCTCGATGCCAAGGTGCCGGTGGTGTCGATTGCTGTGCCAGGCGCCGTGTTCGACAAGGTGCTCTCCAATGCCCAGGAGGCCAAGGCCCGCGATGCCCGCCTGATCGGGGTGGCCCCCCATGGCCCCGATACGGAGCTGTTTGACGTGCTCTTGCCTGTGCCGGAGGTGGATGAGCTGCTCAGCCCCCTGCTCACGGTGATTCCGATGCAGCTGCTCAGCTATCACATCGCTGCCCACCGGGGCCTGGATGTGGATCAACCCCGCAACCTGGCGAAGAGCGTTACCGTCGAATAGCACTCGCTGCGGTTGCCCCACTGCGCCCATAGATGTCTTCGAAGCGCACGATGTCGTCTTCGCCCAGGTAGGGCCCGCTTTGTACCTCGATCAGCTGCACGGGAATTTGGCCGGGGTTGGTGAGCCGGTGCTTGCAGCCCAGGGGGATGTAGGTGCTCTGGTTTTCACCCACCAGTTCCTGGCTGCCGTCTTTTTCGACGACGGCCGTGCCCTTCACCACGATCCAGTGCTCGGCGCGGTGGTGGTGCATTTGTAGGGAAAGGCTGGCGCCGGGCTTCACCTCGATTTTTTTCACCTGCCAGCGCTCGCCTTCGGTGACGCCGTCGTAATGGCCCCAGGGCCGGTAGATGCGGCGATGGGCCTTGCTTTCCCGGGCCCCTTCCCGCTCCAGCTGGCCCACAACTCCCTTGATGTCCTGGGCCCGGTCGCGGTGGGCGACCAGCACCACGTCATCGGTTTCGACCACCACCAGATCTTCCACGCCAAGCCCCACCACCAGCCGGTGTTCGCTGCGCAGATAGCAGTTGCGGGTGTTCTCGCTGATCACCCGGCCGCGCAGCACGTTGCCATTGGGATCGTGGTCGGCGGTTTCCCACAGGGCGCTCCAGCTGCCCACATCGCTCCAGCCCGCCTCCAGCGGTAAAACGGCCCCGAGCTGGGTGCGCTCCATCACGGCCACGTCGAAGGCCACGTTGGGGCAGTTGGCAAAGGCTTCCTTGCCTAGGCGCAGGAATTCCAGATCGGCGGCTTCGTGTTCGAGGGCGGAGCGGCAGGCACTCAGCACCTCGGGGGCCAGCCGTTCGAGCTCGGCGAGCACTGCGCTGGCCTTGAACAGAAACATACCGCTGTTCCAGGTGAACCGGCCGCTGGCCAGGAAGGCTTCTGCGGTGGCGCGGTCGGGTTTTTCGACAAAGCGGGCAATCGGCACCGGGCCAGGGGCCCCCGCCAGAGGTTCGGCCGCCTCGATGTAGCCGTACCCCGTTTCCGGGGCATTGGGCACGATGCCAAAGGTCACCAGCTGGCCGGCTTCAGCGGCAGGGATGCCAGCGGCAATGGTGGCGCGAAAGGTGGCGGCATCCCGAATCACGTGGTCGGCGGCGAGCACCAGCAGCAGGGGATCGTCGCCCCGGGCGGTGGCTTGCAGGGCGGCCACGGCCACGGCGGGTGCGGTGTTGCGGCCCATGGGTTCCAGCAGGATGGCGGCGGGGTCAGCGCCGATCTGT
>CAMDSS010000017.1 GCA_945907085.1 Cyanobium sp. NIES-981
CTATGGAGGCCATTTCCTTGTGAGACGATATTGTGCGGTCTGATGATCAGGTCGTGAAATATTCTGTTGGCCGTATAGCCAAGATTTTCCAACGGTTGCCGAAATAGTCTTCGGATTTCTCTAGAGATTTTTGCTGGCCCAAGTTGCATGGGGTTTTTATTGAGTTTTGACGAGATTCAGGGCTGCAAGATGTTCTGAAAGCTTTGCAAAGGCTCGCCCGCGATGGCCAATGCGGCCTTTGAGCTCTTTGGCCATTTCCGCGAAGGTTTGGCCTGCTTCGGGCACGTAAAAGACCGGGTCATAGCCAAAGCCCCCTTCACCCCTTGGGCTGGTCAGGATTTCTCCAGGGCAGTGCCCCTCCACCTCCAGCTGGATGGCGCCGCTGGGATCAGCCACCGCCAGCGCTGCCACGAATTGGGCTCGGCGATTCCCCTGGCCTTGCTCAGGATCGATGCAGCCGTTGGCGGCGGCCAGTTCCACCAGCAATCGGCTGATGCGGGCTTGATCGCTCTCGGCGTAGCGGGCCGAGTGCACCCCAGGGGCCCCGCCAAGGGCGTCGACGCACAGCCCTGAGTCGTCGGCGAGGGCCCACTGGCCGGTGGCCTTGGCCACGGCAGAGGCCTTAAGCCGGGCGTTTTCTGCGAACGTGCTGCCGGTTTCGTCCACCTCAAGGCCCGGGGGCTGGGGGCGGATCTCCAGATCCAGAGCGGCCAGCAAATGGCTGAATTCGCGCACCTTGCCGGCATTGCCGCTGGCGATGATGAGCACCTTGGCTTGATCCATCGGGAGTTCAGACCGCTTCGGCCAGCTGCTGGGCCCAGGCCAGCACTTCGGCCACGCGGGTTTGGGTGGGGGCTTCGCAGTAGAGCCGTAGGAGCGGTTCGGTGCCTGAAAACCGCAACATCAACCAATGGCTTGCGCCGAGCCGCAGCTTGACGCCATCGGTGTTGACCACCTGCTGCACCGGGGCTCCCGCCACCTCGGTGGGGGGGGCTTCGGCGAGCCGCTTTTCGAGGCGCCTGCGCGTGGCCATATCCGGCAGGCGTAGATCGAGGCGGTCGTAGGCGGCAGCGCCCCCACACTGCTCTTGGAGAGCATCGATGCGCTCGCCTAGGGGCTTGCCCCCTTCCACGAGGGCCTCAATCAGCAGCAGGGCTGCGAACAGGGCATCGCGCTCGGGTAGGTGCATGCCAAAGCCCACCCCACCGGATTCCTCACCGCCCACCAGCACCTCGCTGCTGAGCATTTCACTGGCGATGTACTTGAACCCCACGGGCATTTCCAGCACCGTGCGGCCCTGGGCTTCGGCCACGAGCTGCATCAGATCGGAGCCGCTCACGGTTTTGATCACGGTGCCGGGTAATCCCTTGGCCCTGGCCAGGTGGTCGATGAACAGGGGCATGAGGAGCTGGGTGCTGCAGAAGCGGCCACGCTCATCAACGGCGGCAATGCGATCACCGTCTCCATCAAAGACAATGCCAACCGCGGGCTTGCCAGCGGCGGTGGAGGCCCGTACCTCCCCAATCAGCTGCTCCAGATAGGCGGCCAGGGGTTCGGGGGGATGGCCGCCAAACAGGGGGTCGCGGTTGGAGCGAATTTCACGCACATGGCCGCTAGCAAGCGCCCCTGGCAGCAGGCCAGCCAGTCCCCCTGCGGCGGAGCCGTGCATCGGATCGACGATCACGTGCAGGCCCATCGATTGGAGCCCACTACTCAGGGCCTGGGTATCGAGCTTCGCTTGCAGGCCGGCCAGGTAGGTGCCCATCGCATCAAAGCGTTCGGTGGCTCCTGGTATCGGCACGGTGATGCCTCCGGCGGCGAGCCGGGTTTCCACCCGCTGGGTGAAGTCACCCTCCACCGAGCCCCCAAAAGGGCCTTTGATTTTCAATCCCAGCCATTCCGGCGGGTTGTGACTGGCCGTGATCACCAGGGCTCCGAGGGCTTGGCGCTCTACTACGGCCCAGCTGCAGGCGGGCGTGGGCACGGGGGTTTCGCAGAGCAGGGGAACGAGCTCACACCCGCGTACCGCCGCGCAGATCGCTTCAGCCAGCTCCGGAGCCAGGAAGCGCCGGTCATAGCCAATCACCACCTCGCGGCTGGCCATGCCCTGGGGGCAGGAGTGAGCCAACTCCTGGACGGCCGCCGCCGCTACGGGCAGGAGGCGCTCCACGGTGATATCGACGCCGAGCACCCCCCGCCAGCCATCGGTGCCGAAGGCAATCGGGCTGGCCTCCAGGGCTAGCGGGGCAGACGCCATGGGTGGGGGAAGCCGGATCCTCCAATTCTGCGCTCTAACCACGCCTTTGGGGTCTTAGCGTCGGCGAATTCCAGGCCGATCCTTGGGCGCGCCTCCACTCACCGACCGGTTGCTCCGCAGCTGGGTTCGCTGTCGGCGTCGGGCCTGGCTTGATCTATTTGGTGACCAACAAGCCCGTCAGTGGAATGCCCATCGCTCCCTGGCACTCCACGATCAGCTGCGGAGCTTTCAAACCTTGCTGCCGCAAAAACCGCAGCACGGAGAGGCGGGCTGCGCCGCCGGAGCCCCCGGGGTGATGGGTCTGCGGATCAGGGGTCCCGGCCCTGGCGGGGCGGAGTTGCAAGCGCACCCGGCCCTGCTGGAGCGGGTTGGGGGCGCCAGCCGTTGGGGCGATTTCGCCTACCGGCCGGTGCTGGCCCGCCAGGGGCGCCGGGTCACCCGCGAGCACCGGCTCCAATTGGCCCTCTGGGGGCGCCTCCTGGCCGATCACCAGCAGGCTGACGTGCCCCAGGGTTTGGTGGTGGCTGGGGATGGCCGTGGTTTTCAGAGGGAGTCCCTCGCCCTTGGCGCTGGCCTGCAGCACCAGCTCGAGGAGAGCCTGGTGCGGCTCCAGGGCGACTTGCAGCGCACCTGGCCGCCGGCGCTTGTGAGTGATCGCAAGAAATGCACCCTCTGCAGCTGGCGAGGGCTTTGTGATCAGGCCGCTGCCGCTGAGGGCCATCTCAGCGAGGTCAGTGGCATCGGCGGCAAGCGCCGTGAACTCTTGCTGGAGTTGGGGATTGCCAGCCTCGATGGCTTGGCGGCCACCGACCCCGAGCAGTTAGCCACCCAGCTGGAGGTGCATGGCGAGCAGCACCGGGAGATTGCGGCCCAGTTGGTGGCCCAAGCCCGGGTGCAACAGCAAGGCAAGCCCGAGCGGCTGGATCCAGGCCTGGCGCTCAGCGAACTGGATAGCGCCCCTGGACTGCTCCTCTACGACATCGAATCGGACCCCGATGCCCGGGATGATTTCCTGCACGGCTTTGTCGTGGTGAAGCGCTTGGCGGATGGCAGCTGGCCAGCCGATCTGGGCGAGGGCCGCTATCAACCCTTGCTGGCTCTGTTCGAGCACGGGGAGCCCCTGCTGTGGCAGCGGTTGCGGCGTTGGCTGGACCACTATCCGCTCTGGCCGGTGTTGCACTACGGCGAAACCGAATCGATCGCCTTGGTGCGTCTGGCCCGGCGCCAGGGGGCAACCGACGCCGACATCGATCTATTGCGCCCCCGTTTGGTCGATGTCCACGCCCGGTTGAAGCGCTCTTGGCGGCTTCCCGTGAGTAGCTATGGCCTCAAGGCCGTGGCGAGTTGGTTGGGGTTTGCCTGGAGCCAAAAGGGGGTGGATGGAGCCCGCTGCTTGCTCTGGTGGCGCCAATGGCGCTATTGGCGCCATGAGCCCGGCCCCCGAGGCCGCGCCAGTCGCTATCAATTGGATCGGATCTTTCGCTACAACCGCGACGACAACCTGGCCACCTGGACGGTGGCCCATTGGCTCTGGCTTCAAGACAGCAAGAGGGTGGCTGGTCGGGGGCCATCGCCGGCCTGAAGCAACGGCTGCTCCAAGGCTTGCTTGCGCACCAGGGCTAGGCCAATCCAGGTGCCATCCTCGAGCTCCAGGCTGGAGCTGATGACTCCGGCCCTGCTGGTGCTGTTGCCGGTGACATCCGCGCTGTACAGGGTGGTGCCTGGGTTGAGGGCGGCTGGCGGCTCACCAGGCAGTCCCCCAGGCTGGGGCGTCCAACTCCAACGCCGCAGCTGCTGTTTGACGCCGTCGTAGGTGGAGAGTTTGGCCAGGGTTTCCTGGCCCACATAGCAACCCTTGTTGAGGTTCACCCGCTCGGCCAGCCCCAGCTCGAAGGGGTTGGTGTCGTCGGATAGCTCGCCGGGGGCCGCAGGGATGGCCTCTTGAACCCGCCAGCGTTCGTGGTCGGCGTCTGACAACAGGGCCCGCTCCGCTAACCAGGCCGGAGCCTCGCTGCCGTGACGCAGCAGAACTTGGTGGCCGAGCAACCAGCCGGCACCAGCTTCAAGGGCCTGCCAGGCGTCCTTTGGGCTGGCAGGGAGTTGGGCTGTTCCTGGCCCCACCGGGGTGATCAGGTGCGCCGTTTCCAGGGCGCCCAGGTGAACCTGGTCGGCGGGGAACAGCACCCGATCGAGGCTTTGGCGCACCCCGGCAGCGGCTTCCGGCGGGATGCCGTGGATCACCAGCCAGGCGCCGGGCTGTGTGCCGGCAGGGGCGCTATCGGATGGATCCAGCAGCACCTCCACCAGGGCCCGCATCCGGGCCGTGGGACTGATGCTGCAGCTCGGGATCCAGGCCCCAGCAGGGGCTGTTTCGATGGCTGCACTGGTTTGCCCATGCAAAAAGCGGCGCGTGTCAGCGCCTTCCAGGCGCAGCAGGCTGACGGCTTGCTCGATGCGGCTGGCTTGGGCGGGTTGCCAATCCCAAGGGGTTGTCATTGGCCCGCAGAGCTGGCGGCGATCTCATCCAGCAAAAACAGGGTGCGCAGCTCCAGGCCCGCCGCGGTCATGGCTTCGAGGCCGCCTTCCTGGCGATCCACAATGGTCACCACCCGGTCCACCTGAAAACCGGCCTCGCGCAGCTGATTCACCGCCTTGAGGGACGAGCCCCCCGTGGTGACCACGTCTTCGAGCACCGTGATGCGGCTCCCGGGCTCTGGCAAGGGCCCCTCCAGCCAGGCTCCGGTGCCATGGCCTTTGGCTTCCTTGCGCACAATCAAGGCGTCGAGGTTGCGGCCTTCGAGGGCGGCTCGCATGGCCACGGCGCTCACCAGGGGATCGGCACCCAGGGTGAGTCCCGCCACCGCCACTGCAGTGTCTTCCACCTGCTCCAGCATCAGGGCCCCGAGCAGGGCCAGTCCCTCGCCGCTCAAACTCACCGGCTTGCAATTGACATAGTGATCACTGGTGCGGCCGGAGGCCAGGGTGAAGTGCCCGTGCCGGTAGGCCTTTTGGGCCAGCAAAGGCAGCAAGGTATCCCGCATGGCGGCGGGGGTTGCTGGGAGGGACACCGGAGAGACCACTGGTGCGGGAGCGACTTGGTGCCTAGTTTGCGTGTAGCTCGGTCCGATTGATGGCGCAGGCTCTTCGGCTGCTCATACTGCTCATAGCGGCCCCGTCCGTCGCTGGGCTGCCCCTGGCGAGTCCCTTGCTGGCTGGTCCTGTGCTGGCGGGCCCGGTGGTCTGCACCACCACCCTCGAAGCGCCCCAGGCCCGCCAGGCTTCTCTGCGACCCGTTGAAATCACCCGCTGTGGTGCCGTGCAGACCACGCCCCAACTGGTGGAGCAGCGCTTTTATTCCTACACCGCGCCCTTTGCCCGTGGCGTCGACATCACCCACCAAATCACCGATCTCCTGGGGATTTCCATGGGCGGTGGTGATGGCACCAAGGTGATGGGCTTCGGTTTCCCCGACCAGACCATCGTTTGGGATGGCACAGCCCTAGACAACACCTACCAGGTGTTGCTGGAGAAGCAGGGTGGGCTGATCCCCTGGCGGACTGGCGATGTGGGCAATGGGTTCTCAAGCAGTTTGGGTTCTGCGGCCTCCTCTGGTGCACCGGCGGCCTCCTTTCGTGCACCGGTGCGAGGCCTGTGGTAGACACGGGAAATCCAGGGGGTCTAGCAATCTGGTGAATGCAGCGAACTCATAATTCGCCTTAGGCGAGTTCGATCCTCGCGACCCCCACTTTTGTCTTTCTGTGATCACTCTTCTGGCCTTGGCCGTGCTTTTGGCCCTTTTGGCCTTTTTTGCGGCAGGGGAATTCGCCCTGATTCGGCTCAGGCCCAGCCGGGTTAGGCAGCTCGAGGAGGCCGGTGAGCCCGGGGCCCATGCCGTCGCCAAGCTTCAGTTCCGGCTCCGGCGGGTGCTGGTGGCAACCCAGCTGGGAGCGGCCTTGGCCCTGGTGGCGCTCGGCTGGGCCGGCCGTGGGGTCGCTGAACAGCTGGCGATTGCGTTGAAGAGCGCCGGTTTCAGTGCGGTGGTGCCCCAGGGGGCTGTGGATGGGGTCGTGTTCCTGGTGGTGGTGCTGTTGGCCACCCTGTTTGGCGGGCTGGTGCCGAAAGCCTGGGTGTTGCATCGCCCGGAGGCCTCGGCCCTGCGGTTGGCCCCGTTGCTGGATTCGGTCAGCCGCACCCTGGCGCCCTTGCTCTCCCTGATTGAACGGGTGAATGGCCTGCTGCTGCGGTTGTTGGGCCTGCCCCGCAATTGGGATGAATTGGTGCCGGTGTTATCGGCGGGCGAATTGGAAACGCTGATTGAAACCGGCAGTGTCACGGGCTTGATGCCCGATGAGCGCAACATCCTTGAAGGGGTGTTTTCGTTGCGCGACACCCTGGTACGGGAGGTCATGGTGCCCCGCTCTGGGATGGTCACCTTGCCGATTGAGGTGACCTTCGCGGCCATGATGCGTGAGGTCCATGAGACGGCCCACGCCCGCTTTCCGGTGATTGGCAGTTCCCTGGATGACGTGCGGGGGGTGCTCGATTTGCGGCGCTTGGCTGATCCGATTGCCCGTGGGGAACTGCAAGCTGACACCCCGTTGGCTCCCTATATCTTCCCCGTGGCCCTGGTGCAGGAGAGCACCCCGTTGGCCAATTTGCTGCCTTTGATTCGCAGCGGTCAGCCGTTGCTTGTGGTGGTGGATGAGCACGGCGGCACCGAGGGGTTGGTCACCGTGGCCGACCTCACCAGTGAAATTGTTGGCGAGGATGACAACCCTCTCGAGGCGGCAGCCGACCTCCAGCAATTGCGGGAATCGTTCTGGTCGGTGGCGGGTGATTTGGAGATCTTTGAGCTGAATCGCCAGTTGGGATTGCAGCTGCCCGAAGCCGATGGCCATCACACCTTGGCGGGCTTTTTGTTGGAGCGTCTTCAGCACATTCCGGCCCCGGGAGAGGGCCTGCGCTGGAAGGGGTATCAATACCGGGTGGTGGCCATGGATGGCCCCCGGATCGCGCGCGTCGAGATCGAGCGGGTCGAACTCGACCGGCGTCGGGCCGATGCCTCGGATGGAGCTGCTGGCCCTTGAACGCCCATTGATCGTCGATAATGAAAGGGTTCTCAGTGCCTTGGCCATGAACCCTGTCCGTGTGGGTGTCATTGGCATTGGCAACATGGGTTGGCACCACGCCAGGGTGCTGAGTCTCATCAAGGACGCCGAGCTCGTCGGGGTGGCAGACCCTGACCAGGCCCGGGGCACCTTGGCGACGGAGCAATTTGGCTGCCGCTGGTTCGCCTCCTACGAGGCCATGATCCCTGAGGTCGATGCGGTGTGTATCGCTGTTCCGACCCTGCTGCACCACCGGGTGGGCCTGGCCTGCCTGGAGGCGGGCGTGGATGTGCTGATTGAAAAGCCGATTGCGGCCAGCCAAGAGGAGGCCGCCGATTTGATCCGCGCCGCTGAAGCTGCGGGCCGGCTGTTGCAGGTGGGCCATATTGAGCGGTTTAACCCCGCTTTCCGGGAGCTGGTCAAGGTCACCGCCAACGAGGAGGTGGTGGTGCTTGAGGCCCGTCGCCACAGTCCCAATCCGGATCGCGCCAATGACGTGTCAGTGGTGCTGGATTTGATGATTCACGACATCGATTTGGTGCTGGAGTTGGCGGGTGCTCCGGTGGTGCGCCTCGCCGCCGCCGGCGGCCGCAGTGCGGACGGCCCGATTGATTACGTCAATGCCACCTTGGGCTTTGCCAATGGGGTGGTGGCCAGCCTCACGGCCAGCAAGATGGCCCATCGCAAGATCCGCAGCCTCAGTGCCCATTGCCGCGGCAGCCTGGTCGAAACCGATTTCCTCAACCGAACCCTCCACATTCATCGGCGCGCCCATGAGTCGGTCAGCGCCGACCATGGCGAGCTGGTCTACCGCTCCGATGGGGTGATCGAGGAGGTGAGCACCACCTCGATTGAACCCCTCTATGCCGAGCTGGAGCATTTTCTGCAGTGCGTTCGAGGCGCCGAAAAACCCGCGGTGGGCGGCTTGCAAGCGTCCCGGGCCCTGTTGCTGGCCGATTTGATCGAGCAGTGCGTGGAGCAGCCCAGCTTGAGCATGAGCCTGGACGCCCCGATTTAGGGATTTACGGCTTACCGCTTAGGCAGAAGCCTCGCTTGATGCAGCCTCGATTGACGTAGTAGTCAGTTGCTTGAGGGCTTCGAGTTGCCAGCGGCGGCATGCCGCCGGTGATGCGCGATAGAACCCATCCCAGGCTTCGGCCTTGTGCTGGCCATAGAGCTCGGAAGCAATCTCGGGGTTCTGAATCTGCCAGCCCACCCGGACGGCGTGGCCAATCACCACGTCGAGGGCGAGGTCGTCATCGAAGCGCACGCTGGGGTTGGCTCCGAAAAAGGCCATCAAGGTGATCAGGGTTTCGGTGCAGAGCTGGCGGTATTCGGAGGCCTCAATTTTGCTTAGCAGGTGTTCCACCAGCGCCGCAAAATTGCGTTCCCCCGGGGTTTTTTCACTCAGCAATGGGGCGCTTTCGAGCCGGTTGCGTTTCTCGAGTTTGTCGCCAATCACCAGGCCGCGGCAGTGATGCAGGAGATCCCAAATGCCTGGGTAGAAATCCCTAGGCACCCGGCCGAGGGCCCCGAGCCGCATGCGGTGCTGCAGCCAACAGCCACCTTTGGGTAGCTCCTCGAGGGGGTCGGGCACCTGCCACAGCACCCTGCCGCGCAGATGCAGTTGTTCCTTGCGCTGCAGGGAGGCCCTAGCGTGCTCCACGTCGGCCAGCACGGCCCGCAGCCGCCGGCGAATCCCATGGGGGGGCTGGCTGCAGAGGGCTTCAAAGGCATCGATGGGAGAGAGGTCGGCCTCGGCGGCCAGTTCACTGGTGAGCAGGAGCAGCAGTTGACCCAGCTGCAGGGTGAGGCTGCCACTGAACAGGGCGGGTTCATGGCGCGCCAAGCCATCAAGGGCCAGGAGCAGCTCCTGTTGCAGCATCCACTCCCTGCCGTCTTCCCCGCTGAACTGGCGGATCATGGCCGCAATGGTGTCACTGCCCTGGGGGGTGCTGATCAGGGAGTCGTTGGTGTAATTCCTGCCTACCACCACCTGCTTTTGGCGCAGCAACAGGTCGGTCAGGGCGTCTTCCAATTGGGGGTGGACCATTTGCATGGAGCCGGCCACCCGGCGCACCACATCCCAGTTGGCTTCGGCCAGGGACCGGCGGTAGACCTCCTCCAGCAGCTCCTGGAGCCTGACGGCTTGGCTGGCATGGGGGCCGTGGAGCTGGGCTTCAACCCCCAGGCGCCGCACCAGCTGTTCCAGCACTTCGCTTTGCTCGTCCAGCGAGGTGCTCTGCCAGAGGCGATCGGCTAATTCGCCAATGCTGATCTCCTGGCGCTCGAGCGCCAGCGCCTCTTCGGCCGAGAGGGGTGGTTGGCTCGTACTGGCGCGCAGGGGCATTGATGGCGCCATGGGTGCGACAGGGGGGGCGCTCGCATGGGCTGGAAGGTCGATCCAGCAGGCCTGGTCCTTCAGCTCCGCCAAGCTGGCCACCTGCACCGCCACCCCCTCGAGCTGGCCTGTGGTGAGCTGATGGCCCAGCTGTACAAAGGCGTCGGGATTGGCTTTGAAGGCCCCTTCGGCGATTGGAACGAGCAGCAGAGGTGCCCCACCACCACGCCAATGGCGTTGCAGCAGCTTCAGCTCCGCCCCCACGGCATCGATCAGTTGCACCGGATCGTCAGCCAAGTAGAACGTGCCCTCCTCCAGCACCGCAGGCAAAAAGGCCATGCATTCGTTGCCGGCGGGAGCCTGGTGGCGGTAGAGCCGCGCCGTGGCCATGGTTTCCATGCGTACGGGCGGATGGCCCGAAAGCCCGAGCTTGGCGTTGGCACCCACCTGGGCTATGCGTTGGGCCAGCTGTTTGGAGCTGTTGATGGTGATTGGGCTTCCGCCGTCGTCGGCCAGGGGGAGGCCGGCCCGGTGGAGGGCTTCGGCGATCGAGGCCGTGGCCGGTACCAACGCCACCAGCACCTTTTCGGCTCCCAGGGGACGGGCGAGCCTCCTGCCGAGGGGGTCGAGATCGCCCGGGGTGATGAGGCCCTGCAGCAGCAGATCTGACAGCCAGGTGAGGCTCTGGGTCCAGAGCAGGGGCACGTTGGGGTTGGCCTGGCGGGGCTGGCTGCCGGGCTGGCGCCGTTCCGCTTGGATCGAGCCCTCGGGAATCAGGTAGAGCTCGGGCAGCAGGGCGACACCGTCCACGGTGACGCTCACCGTGGTGAGTTTCTGGCGCCATTGGCGGGCTTCCTCCCAGCGCTCCTCGCAGCAGGCGGTGATCAATTCGTAGGCCCAAAACAGGGGCCACTCGCATTCGATGTGCTCGAAAGCCGCCAATTCTTCCCGTTCGTAGTGGAGGCGGGTGTGGTCTTCGACCACGGTCTGGTGACCGTCGCGGCGGAAGCGTTTGTAGCCATAGGCCCCGCCCAGCTCGGACCGAATCTTGTGGCGGGTGCGTTGGGCCAGTTGGGGGTCTTCGACGGCCCAGGCGGGATAGCCAATCACCGAGAGGCAGGCGCTATCGACTTCCTTACTGGCCGATTCCCTTGGCAAGAGCCCGTGCAGGGCCCGCCGCAGCCGCACAATCGCGTCGTGGGGAATCACCAGGCAACAGCTGCCGTCGCCATGGGGCCCGTAGAGATCGAGCCCCTCCAGGGCTTCAAGGGCCGCTTTGACGAGGCCGATCGAACTGGCATTGCGCTCGGGCATTCCGTGGTTGCCCTTGTCGCCCCGCTCCCAAATGCCGTAGTCAGCGACCCGATAGGCCCGGGCCACGTAATAGACCAGGTTTTGCACGAAGTCCCGCTCGTGCTGGGTCTGGATGATCACCAGGCCCGATCGGGTCAGCTGGGCCAGCTGCAGTAGAAACAGGGCGGTGGCATCGAGTTGGAGATGGCCCCATCCGTCGTCGGGCACCACGGGTTCGCCGCTGGGGGTCTCGAACTTGGCGTGCAGTGCATCTAGTCGATCCAGGCTGTGTTTGAAGCGCTCCACCTTGGGGGCCTGGCGCAGCATGGCGTTGAGCAGGCCCCGCATCAGCTGCACGACCCGCTGGTCCAGCTCAAAAGCCCGGCGGCTAGGGCCCCGTAGCCGGGTATGGGCCATGGCCAAGCCCCACACGCATTGGATCGAATAGACGCAGTCGCGCACCCAGGCGTCGCCGTAGTTTCCGTGCACCGTGTTGGCGGTGCTTGCCGGCAGCAAACCCGTAATCGGGTTCTGGCGGGAGAGCACGACGGCTTCGATCTGACGGTCGATCTCTTCGAGGACCGCCCAGGATTCCGCAGCGGTGGAGCCAGCTGGGACGGAAGGGAAAGCCATATCGAAGCCTGTCATCCGATCGATGGCTGGAGCCAGCCATAGATTCTCTCCCGCAGCAGGACCCCCCATGGCAGCAATGGCAACAGAACCGATGCGCACCCGGGTGCTGGGTGTGCAGGTGGCCGTGTGCGCCGACGTTTTTGAGGCGGCCCTCGCCCTGAAACAGCGCGGTGGGGGTCAGATCGTCACCCTGAACGCCGAAATGACGATGGCTGCCAAGGCCGACCCAGCCCTCGGAGCGGCGATTGAGGCGGCCCAGCTGGTGATTCCCGACGGGGCTGGGGTGGTGTGGGCCCTGGGACGGCAGGGCTATCGCGTTCGCCGCAGCCCCGGCATTGAGCTGGCCCGGGAGTTGTTGGTGCATGCCGCCGGTCACCAGTGGCGGGTTGCCCTGGTGGGAGCTTCGCCAACGGTGATGGCCCAGCTCACCGCCCGCCTTCGGCAGGAGCTGCCGGGCTTACAGCTGGTGTTGACGGCCCATGGCTACCAACCTCCAGCCGCCTGGCGGGGATTGGAGCAGCAACTGGTGGCGGCCAAGCCCGATTTGGTGTTGGCCGCCCTCGGGGTGCCCCGCCAGGAGACCTGGATTCAGCGCCTGCCAGGCCGCCGCGGCGGCCTCTGGATGGGGGTGGGTGGCAGCTTTGATGTGTGGGCGGGCACCAAAAAAAGAGCCCCCAGTTGGATGGGAGCTCTGCAGATCGAATGGTTGTACCGGTTGGTGCAGGAGCCCAGTCGTTGGCGCCGCATGCTCGCGTTGCCCCGGTTTGCCTGGGCCGTGCTTCAAAAGTCTTAGCCCCGCTTGGAGGCTGGCCCGGATTGGGGGTTAGCCCAGCTGGCAGTGGGTTTAGCGGAAACCCACGGAGGCTTGCCACACAAAGGCAAGCAGCAGGAAGAAGAGGGGGATGATCGGCAGGATGTCGACCAGGGGACCAAAAGCTTGATAGGCCTCAGGGAGCTGGGCCAGGGTTTGCAGGGCGTAAGCGGCCATCCCAGAAATCACTGATCTAGAGGCGGACGCTACCACGTGTGGGCAGCTGGGGAGTCGGCTTCCCACGGAGCGAAATCCTCCGCAAAACAACCATCGCGGATGGCCTGGCCCATGGCGCTCGAGAAGCGCACCAATTGGTGCAGGTTGTGGAGGCTGAGCAGGATTTTGCCGAGCATCTCGTTGCTCTTGGTCAGGTGGTGGAGGTAGGCCCTGGTGTGCAGGGTGCAGGCCGGACAACCGCAGCTGGCATCCATGGGGGTGTGGTCATGGCGAAAGCAGGAGTTCTTGAGGTTCCAGCGCTCACCGCCCACCAGGGCGGCCCCATGGCGACCAAGCCGGGTGGGAATCACGCAATCGAATAGGTCAAAGCCATTGGCCACGGCAATGGCCATTTCCCGCAAGGTGCCAATGCCCATGAGGTAGTGGGGTTTCTCCTCGGGCAAGAGCGGACCCAGCTGGCGCACGATCCGATGCATCTCCTCGGTGGGTTCGCCGACGCTGACGCCCCCGACGGCAATGCCCGGCAGCCCCATCGAGGCCACCACCCGGGCCGATTCCTCGCGCAGGTGGGGGTAGCAGCCGCCTTGAACGATGCCGAATAGGGCTTGGTCGCTCTTCTGGTGGGTTGCGATGCAGCGCTCCAGCCAACGGTGGGTGCGCCCGCAGGCAGTGGTCACATCGGCTTCGCTGGCCGGATAGGGGGGGCATTGGTCAAAGGCCATGGCCACATCAGCCCCCAGGGTCATCTGGATTTGCATGGAGCGCTCCGGGGTGAGCTCGATGCGGGCCCCATCCCTGGGTGATCGGAAGACCACGCCGTGGTCGTCGATGGTGTTGATGTCGCCCAGGCTGAACACCTGGAATCCACCCGAGTCGGTCAGCAAGGGGCCGTTCCAGCCCATGAAGCGATGCAGCCCGCCCGCATCAGCCACGATCTGCTCGCCGGGTTGCAGGTGCAGGTGGTAGGTGTTGGCCAGCACCATCTGGGCCCCCGTATCGCCCAACTGGGTTGCGGTGACACCCTTCACCGTGGCCAGGGTGCCAACGGGCATGAAGCGCGGCGTGGTGACCGGGCCATGGGGGGTTTGGAAGCAGCCGCAGCGTGCCCGGGTGCGGGGGCATCGGGCGGTGATGTCGAATGAGAAGGCGATTGCGCCCCTTAGGTGCTCGCTTGACGCTAGGCCTCGCCCGATGCCCCCCACCACCGCCCGACCCCACCACCAACCGGCTCCGGCTTGGCTGCGGGATTGGGCTGGGGCTTGGGTCTTCTATTCGGTGCTGCCTGCTTGGCCATTCATCGCGCCGCGCTTTGAGCGCATCGCCCGCTTCGCTCCCCTGGTGGGCCTGGTGCTTGGGGGGCTGCAGGCTGTGGTTTGGGGCCTAACGGCGGGCTGGTTGCCCCTGGCGGCCCAGGTGGCCCTGGTGTTGGTCTTGGCGGTGGTGCTGACAGGGGGCCTCCATCTCGATGGCGCCATGGATACGGCCGACGGCCTGGGGGCGGGCCCAAGGGCCTTGGAGGCGATGAAGGACAGCCGGGTCGGCGCGGCTGGCGTGCAGGCGTCGCTGGTGGTGCTGTTGTTGCGCGGAGCCGGTTTGATCTGTTTGGCCGATGGCCCCCCTTTCGCCGCTCCTCTGGCCGTTCCATTGGCCATGGTCTGGGCCGCGTTCTGGGCTCGGGTCTCACCCCTTGTGGCCATGCAGTACTTCCCCTATTTGCGCGAGCAGGGCAGCGCCGGCTTCCACCGCCAGCATTGGCAGGGTCTGGCCAAAGAGCTGCGCCCGGTGCTGGGGGTTCTCCTCGTGCTGGGTGCCGTCTTGGCGTTGGGAGTTGCCTTGCCGGGTGCTGGCTTGCGGGTGCCCCATGGGGCTGGCCTTGGCCTTTGGCGGGCCCTGGGCCTTTTGGGGGCCGTGGGAGTGGTTCCCGTGGTGGTGGTCCCCCTCTGGCTCGGCCGGCGGCTGGGCGGGCACAGCGGTGATAGCTACGGCGCCTGTGTCGAATGGAGTGAAGCCCTGGCTCTGCTGCTTATGGGCCTGCTGTTGCGGGCGGCAGGGTGAGCTGAAAGGCATTGCCCCAGGCTTGCCCATCCCTGGAGTTGGTTGCGGCTTGGTCCACTAGGAACAGTTCGCCCCCAAGGGCACGGGCTAGATCGCGCGCTAGGGCGAGTCCCATGCCGGTGCCGCTGAGTCTGGTGCTGCTCGAGCCCCGCACGCCTTTTTCGAAAATTGTGTCCCGTTCGTGGGCGTCAATCGGTGTTCCCCCATCCCAGAGCGTCAGTTGCCACCCGCCCTGTTCAGTGGGCTGGCAGTCAAGCCCGATGGCGGCACCCGTGGGGCTGTAGCGAAAGGCATTCTCGAGCAGATTGGCGAGGATTTCGGCCACGGCTCCGCTATCGCCGCGCCACTGGGGCAGGGAGATCGGTGGATGCCAGGGCCGGTCCTGGAGAGCTGCGGTGGCGGCCGCCCGTTGCAGTAGGGGTTCCAGCAGGGCCGCCAGGGGTTGGCCTGCCGGGCCGCTCAACACCGGGGGCAGGAGCAGGGGTTGGGCTCCCCCGTCTTGGCTCGGCAGGCTGTCTTGGCTGCCGAGTTGGCCGATGGCGTCGACGTAGCGATTCAGTTGGCGCTCTTCTGCGAGCAAGCCCTCCACCAGTGGGCGGTTTTGGTTGTCCTGTTCCAGTCGGCGCAGCAGCAATTGGCCGAAGGTCCGCAAAGCGGCCAGGGGGTTGCGTAGCTGGTGGACCAAAACATCGAGCTGTTCGTCCTGGAGGCGCAGGTTCTGGGCGAGGCGCTGTTGCTCCAGGTCGAGGCAGAGCGCCTCGGTGAGGCAGAGGGCCACGGCCTGGAGTCTTTGGCTGAGGGCCTCTGGCCAGGGCACGGTGTCACTCTCCACCTGGATGGCTCCGAGTAACACCTCCTGGTGGCGCAGTGGCAGCCACCGCCGTTGCGCGGCGGGCTGGCGTAGGGGGCTGCTGACTTCCACGGTGGGCAGGGC
>CAMDSS010000018.1 GCA_945907085.1 Cyanobium sp. NIES-981
TACCACCTCAACAGCCCGGAGATGGCCAAGGCCCTCCATGGAGCCGTCAAGGCAGGCCCTGGCTACGACCACTTCTCCACCTACCAAACCCTGCTCGAGCACAGGCCGATTACGGCCCTGCGCGATCTGTTGCAGCTCAAGCCGGCGGCCACGCCACTGCCGCTTGATCAGGTGGAGAGTGTGGAGAGCATTTGTGCCCGTTTCTGCACCGGGGGCATGAGTCTTGGGGCCCTGTCCCGCGAGGCCCACGAGGTGCTGGCGGTGGCCATGAACCGCATCGGCGGCAAGAGCAACAGCGGCGAAGGAGGCGAAGATCCGGCCCGTTTCCACGCGCTCCACGACGTGGATGGCGAGGGCCGTTCGGCCACCCTTCCCGGTATCAAAGGCCTGCGCAACGGCGATACCGCCTGTTCCGCCATTAAGCAGATCGCCTCGGGTCGCTTCGGCGTGACGCCGGAATACCTCCGCAGCGGCAAGCAGCTGGAGATCAAGGTGGCCCAGGGGGCCAAGCCCGGTGAGGGCGGTCAGCTGCCTGGACCGAAGGTGGATCCCTACATCGCCTGGCTGCGCAACAGCAAGGCCGGTGTGGCCCTGATCTCGCCCCCGCCCCACCACGACATTTATTCCATTGAGGATCTCGCCCAGCTGATCCACGACCTGCACCAGGTGCATCCCGCCGCCAAGGTGAGCGTGAAGCTGGTGGCGGAGATCGGCATCGGCACGATTGCCGCCGGGGTGGCCAAGGCCAATGCCGATGTGATTCAGATTTCGGGTCACGACGGTGGCACCGGTGCCTCGCCGCTGAGCTCGATCAAGCACGCGGGTAGCCCCTGGGAATTGGGCCTCACCGAGGTGCACCGCTCCCTGCTGGAGAACGGCCTGCGGGATCGGGTGTTGCTGCGCGCCGATGGCGGCCTCAAAACCGGCTGGGACGTGGTGATCGCGGCCCTGCTTGGCGCCGAGGAATATGGCTTTGGCTCGGTGGCGATGATCGCCGAGGGTTGCATCATGGCCCGGGTTTGCCATACCAACAACTGCCCTGTGGGCGTGGCTACCCAGAAGGAAGCCCTCCGCAAACGCTTTACCGGCCTCCCGGAGCACGTGGTGAATTTCTTCCTATTCGTGGCGGAAGAAGTGCGCCAGCTCCTGAGTGTGTTGGGTGTGGCCCGCCTCGAGGATTTGATCGGCCGCAGCGACTATCTCGAGCCCCGCTCCGTGACCCTGGCCAAAACCAAGGCCCTCGATCTCTCCTGCCTGATCGATCCGATTCCGGCCGCGGCTGATCGCGGATGGCTCCATCACGACGCTGACGCCCATGGCAACGGCCCGATCCTGGAAGACCAGTTGCTTGGTGATGCGGGGCTGATGGCTGCGATCGACGGCCACGGCCAGGTGGCCCGCAACCTGGCGATCATCAACACCGACCGCAGCGTGGGTGCCCGCATCTCCGGAGAGATTGCGGCGCGCCATGGCAACACCGGCTTCCAAGGTCAGCTCGACCTCACCTACGAGGGTGCCGCAGGCCAAAGCTTTGGGGCCTTTGTGCTCCAGGGCATGAATCTGCGCCTGGTGGGTGAAGCCAACGATTACGTGGGCAAGGGCATCAACGGTGGCCGCATCACCGTGGTGCCCCCTGCTGGTGTGAACGACCCCGGCAGCCAGGTAATCCTGGGCAACACCTGCCTCTATGGGGCCACCGGTGGCGAGCTGTTTGCCCTGGGCCGGGCCGGGGAGCGCTTCGCCGTGCGCAATAGCGGGGTCAAAACCGTGGTGGAGGGTTCCGGCGACCACTGCTGCGAATACATGACCGGCGGCGTGGTGGTGGTGCTTGGCTCTACAGGGCGCAACGTGGCGGCTGGTATGACCGGCGGGGTGGCCTTCCTGCTCGATGAAGACGGCGGCTTGGCCGACCGTCTCAACCCTGAAATTGTGGCCATCTGCCCTATCACCACCCCAGAGCAGGAAGCCCTGCTCAAGCCCCTGCTGGAGGCCCATCTCCAGCACACGGGCAGCGCCAAGGCGGCCGAAATCTTGGCCGATTGGACCAGCTGGAAGGCTAGGTTCAAGGTGCTTGTACCCCCCAGCGAAAAGGCCAACCTCGGCCTGGAGCAGCGCGAAACCGTTGCGGCCTAGCGCGGGTGCTCCCGCATCAGCCGCTGGACTTCACCGGCGTGGTAACTGCTGCGGGTAAGGGGCGTACTCACCACCTGGAGGAAGCCCAGTTCGTCTTCGCCATGGCGCTGGAAGCTGGTGAATTGTTCCGGGGTGACGAACCGATCCACCGGCAGGTGCTTGGGGCCTGGGGAGAGGTATTGGCCGATGGTCACGATGTCCACCTGGTGGCTGCGGAGGTCAGCCATCACCTCCCGAACTTCGTGGTCGGTTTCGCCCAGCCCCGTCATCAGGCCTGATTTGGTGTAGGTGCGGGGCCACCCCTTTCGGACCCGCTGGAGCAACGCGAGCGAGCGTTCGTAGATCCCCTGGGGCCGGGCTTTTTTGTAGAGCCTGGGCACGGTTTCGATGTTGTGGTTGAGCACCTCAGGGGCGCCCGCCATCACGGCGGCCAGGGCGTCCCAGTTGCCACAGAAATCAGGTATCAGCAACTCAATGCTGGTGAGGGGCGAGCGGCTACGCACCTGCTCAATGCAGGCCACAAATTGGCTGGCACCGCCATCGGCCAGGTCGTCGCGGTTCACCGAGGTGATCACCACGTGGCTGAGCCCCATGCGCTGCACCGCCTCCCCCAGCCGTTCGGGCTCGGTGGGGTCGAGCTCCCGCACGCTCTTGTCGAAGTCGATATCGCAGTAGGGGCAGGCGCGGGTGCAGCCCGGACCCATGATCAAAAAGGTGGCCGTGCCGCCGGCAAAGCATTCGCCGATGTTGGGGCAGCTCGCCTCCTGGCAAACGGTATTCAGCTTGAGGTCCACCAGCAGATCGGCGATGGCACCGATGCGCTCCCGCTGGGGGGCTTTCACGCGCAGCCAGTCGGGTTTGAGCAAAGGGAGTGCCGGCCCGAAGGGCTCCAGGTGGGGCGAACGGTGACTCTAGAAACCTGTCTGGTCTTCCCTGGTCATCGCCTAAAGTTGCTCGAGCCCGGGATGTGGCGCAGCTTGGTAGCGCACTTCGTTCGGGACGAAGGGGCCGCAGGTTCGAATCCTGTCATCCCGATTTTGAGAGGTTTCCCCTCTCCGGATTAATCCAGCTCGGCCCCCGGGTACCCCCTTGGGGTCACCATGCGGCCGTCCTGGGTGCGGCTGGTGCTGTTGCCCACGAGCACCAGGGTGAGCATGTCCACCTGCTCGATCGGCAGATCGCCGAGGGTGTGCAGGCTCACCTGTTCTTGCGGGCGGCCGAGCTGGCGGGCCAGGGCCACGGGGGTGGTCCCGGGTCGCCCGGCAAGCAGCAGCTCCTGGGCCCTCGCCAATTGCCAATCCCGGCCCTTGGAGCGTGGGTTGTAGAGCGCCACCACAAAATCCCCCGCGGCGGCTGCTTCCAGGCGCTTTTCGATCACCTCCCAGGGGGTCAGCCGATCGCTGAGGCTGATCGTGCAGAAGTCGTGCATGAGGGGTGCCCCGGCCCGGGCGGCGGCGAGCTGTAGGGCCGAGATGCCTGGGTGCACTTCAAAACTGGGTCGTTGACCTGGGCTTTGGCTGAGCCACAACTCCAGGGCCAGGCCGGCCATGGCGTAGATGCCGCTGTCGCCCGAGGACACCAACGCCACATTCAGTCCCTGGTTGGCCAAGCCCAAGGCCTGGGCGCAGCGGGCCCGTTCTTCGGTGAGGCGGCCGTCGCAGCGCAATTGGTCGGGCCGGCGGAGGGGTTCGAGCAAATCCAAATAGAGGCCATAGCCCACCCAAACGGTGGCCTCGGCCAGGGCACGGCGGGCATCGGGGGTGAGCAGATCGAGGCGACCGGGGCCACTTCCCACCAGATGCAATTGGCCGGCCTGGGGTGCCCATTGCTCGGCGGAGGTGGCAATGGCCAAGGTGCCAGCCCCCTGTTCGCCGTCCTGGGCTCGGGCGATGGTTTTGTTCAACAACAAGCGGGCTCCAGGGCCGGCGGCGACCAGGGCCGCTGCTTCGGCGACACTCGCCGTGCCCATCTCTGCCGCCACCGCATCGGAAGGGTTGGGAACGGCGATGGCATTCAGGGTCGCTGCCGGCATCCACTGCTGGGCCCAGCCCCGCTCCTGGGCAAGGGCGAGGAACGCCTGTTCATCGGATTTGCGATCAATGCTCGCCATCCCTGCGATGGCCTCAGGGGCCAGGCCCAGACGATCCAATTCCTGATCCACTAACCGGGCAATCAGCTCCTGGCTGGTGCCCCGTTCACAGCCCAGCCCCAGCCAGAGGCTGGGGGGATGCCAGCGGCAACCCTCGCCCCGGGTGATGCCAATGGTGAGGTCGATCTCATTTGATGAATCAGCACCATTTGGATCAGCACCATTTGGATCGGTGCTTTGGTTGACGGTCTCGGCGACCAATCCCGAGGCTGCCGCGGCAGCCAGGCCCCTCCAGAGTTGGGTGCCGTTGGTTTGCTTGACGGCCAGGCGAGCGCGCTCGCCTGCGGCGGCTTTTTGCATCAGGGCGTTCCAGTCGCCCGTGGCGCTGCGGCGCCAGCCCCAGCTTTTGCCGAAGGCATCGAGGGCGAGCCTGCCCTGGCTGCCACTGCTTCCGGTGAGGACAGCCTGGCCTCCGAGCAGGGCGGCCACCCCTTGGCTCAGGGCTTCGGCACCTGCTGCGTGACCCCCGAGCAGCGGGATGGCAAAGGCCCCCTGGGGATCCACCACCACCACGGCCGGGTCTTGGTTTTTGCCTTGCAGAAGTGGAGCAATCAGCCGGGTCACCAGGCCGCAGGCCCCCACCACCACAAACCCTTGGGCGCGGCCCCATTGGGACTGCAGCAGATCGCTGGCAGCAGGCTCTGAACCGCTTTCAACCGTGCGATGAATCAGTCCTGCTTGGCTCAGGAGTTCCAGCAGGCCATTGCCCTCGGGGCTGAAGGACAGCCCCCAAATGGTGGTGTGGTCACTCACGAGGCCAAACGCTCCCGGAGACCAGCCAGGGGCCCCTTACGTTTTGGCTTGATGAGGGAGCCGTCTTCGTGCACCTGATCTCGAGCAGAACCCACCACGCTGGTACTGGGCGTTAGGCGATCTGGGTTTGTGATGGGGGGCGGGATCACAGCGTCTCGGTCCCCAGAGGCCCTGGCATCTGATGAATCATTCGGATTGGCAAACTCTTCAGGCTTGGCAAGCGCTTCAAGGTTGGGGAGGTCGTCGGGCTTGGCAAGCGCTTCAGGATTAGGAGGGTCTTCAGCCTTGGCGGGGGCATCGGGAGTGGTGCTTGGCAGCTCGGCGGCTGGCTCCTCGCTCCCATCTGCCAAGGCCGTTGGCTGATCAGCGTCGTCGTTGATGCGGTCTGAATTGGGTTCAGAATTGATTGCTGAAGGCTGGATTGCCAGGACTGGTTTGTCCTCCAGCAGGGTTTGCTCTCCGTTCTCGCCTGGGTTTTCTTCAGGTGCTGTGGTTGCCGATTCCCTCTCCCTGGATTCAGAGCTGTTGGGGGCGACGATCGCGTTTGCGCTTTGCGCCGGTTCGGGTTCTGCAGGTTGGGGCTCTATTGGGAGCGCGGGCTCCGCAGGTTGGGGCTCCGGTTCGGGTTCGGGTTTGGTTGTGCTTTGGGGTGGGGGTTCAGGCGCTGGAATTGGCGCTGCAACAGCTTTGGGCTTTGTTGGACGGGGCGTGGCTGGCGTGGGGGTTTGGCCCACAAGGCTGGCCAGTTCCTCGGCGCTGAGGCGGCCAAGCTGCCAGCGCGGCTTGGGCTCCGATGGCTTGAGCACCAGCTCTGAAACAAGACTGTTAAAGGGAGGGTTGAGGGGTTTGCCCCGCCCATCGAGAAGCTCGAGTTGGAGGCTATTGCTGCCGCTGCTCCAGCCCTTGAGCCAGATCGGCACGTTTTGATCAGTGATGAAGCTGTCCCCATTCACACTCACCCGCAGCCTCCAGCTGCCGTCGTTGTCGCGCAGGTGCTGCAGGGGGGCATCCAAGAGCAGCCAATCCAAGAGCACGGGCTCGCTGCTCACCACCCCTAGGGGGCTTACGGGCAGGAGTTGGGGGCTGCCGGGTTCTGGCACGGTGAGGGGGTTGGCGGCGACTCGGTCGATACGGATTTGACTCGCTGCCCCGGAATTTTTTGCGGCTTCACCCCAGGGCTTGGCGGCGTAGGCCGTAATCCGATGGCTTCCTGGCGTTAGGGCCGGCAGGGTCAACTGCAGGGAATCGCCCTGCGGCGTGGAACGGTGCTCGGTGAGGCGGATGGGTTCCTGGTCGTCGATCTGAATGACCACATGGGGCCCCAGGCCCAGGGCACCTCCGTCTGTGAGGGGCCAATCCTGGGCCAGCAACTTCAGCGTCCAGTTGCCATTGGGCACGTTGGTGCCGTCGGCGGGCGCCAGGATCGTGACGCGGGGTTGGCGATCGGCCAGGGCTGCTTGGATCTGTTGAACCGCCAAGGGCGGGGGTAGCTCCTGCAGATGGCCATCGGGGGCGCTGGTCTTGATCAGGGGCCTCAGTTTCTCCAGGGGGCCAGGGCCTGCTGGCTGGCTTGCTGCTTGCACCGGAGGGCAGAAGGGCAGCAGCAGGAGCAGTCCAATCGCCAGGCCAAAGGCAGAACCCCTGCCCAAAAAGGTTCGCAAGCGGTTCTGCCAAGGACCATTCCAGGGATCGTGCCAAGCGCCGTCCGCAGGACGGCGCCCATGACGCTCGGCTGCGGTTGGATCGGTTGCGCGACCTGCCCTCAAGCTGTCTCCACCCTGCTGTGCTCAGGCCCCATTGTGCTAGCCGCCGCCGCCGACTGAATTGGCTTCAAAGAAGGACGAAAGATTGCGAGGTTTGATTATATTTTGCCTGGGCTAAAAGTTGCCCTGCTCATGATTCTTTGCCTCCGGAAGAGCCCAGTGGTGGCCAGGGAAGCGCCGGGATTGAACCTTTGTAACTGAGACCCTAACTGGCTCGGAAGTGGAGCTTATAGTCCGATCAGCGGTCCCCTATCTGGGGCCCAAAGCCCCAGCTGTGGCAATCGTTTTCACGTTTTTCGTGAAGGCGTTGCCAAGGCTGGAGCCCATGGCTTTTGGGGTGGTTTCGGCCGCCTTTGGCCATGGGGCCCACGGTGAGTTCCCCGTCGCTTCGCGCGATGGGCCCCGCCGCCAGGGGTGGACCCCCACCTCGACCCCGTCCCTCGAGGAACGTCTCGATGACCATTAGCCCACCAGAGCGTGGGGAAAAGGCGAAGGCCATGGTCGACCGGGTGAATAACCCGGCCACCTTCGAACTGTTCGGCAAGCCCGGCCATTTCGATCGCAGCCTCGCCAAAGGTCCCAAAACCACCACCTGGGTTTGGAACCTCCACGCCAACGCTCACGACTTCGATAGCCACACGAGTGACCTCGAAGAGGTCTCTCGCAAGATCTTCTCGGCTCACTTCGGCCATTTGGCCGTCATTTTCATCTGGCTCAGCGGCGCCTTCTTCCATGGAGCCCGCTTCTCCAACTTCACCGGTTGGTTGGCCGATCCCCTGCACGTGAAGCCTTCCGCGCAGGTTGTCTGGCCAATTTTCGGCCAGGAAATCCTTAATGGCGATATGGGTGCCGGCTTCCACGGCATTCAGATCACCTCCGGCCTCTTCCATGTCTGGAGGGCCTGGGGCATCACCAATGAAACGCAGTTGATGGCTTTGGCCATCGGTGCTTTGGTGATGGCTGGATTGATGCTCAACGCGGGCGTCTTCCACTACCACAAGGCAGCTCCAAAGCTCGAGTGGTTCCAGAACGTTGAGTCGATGCTCAACCACCATCTGGCCGGCCTACTCGGACTGGGTTCCCTGTCCTGGACAGGTCACCTCCTGCATGTGTCCCTGCCCACCAATGCGCTGATGGATGCCATCGACGCCGGCCAACCGCTGGTGCTCAACGGCAAAACCATCGCCACCTACGCAGACATTCCCCTCCCCCACGAGTTCCTGAACCAGGACCTGATTGCCCAGATTTTCCCCGGTTTCGGGGCGGGTATTTCAGCCTTCTTCACGGGCAACTGGGCCGCTTACAGCGATTTCCTCACCTTCAAAGGTGGCCTGAATCCTGTAACCGGCAGCCTCTGGATGACCGACATCGCCCATCACCACCTGGCGATCGCGGTGCTGTTCATCGTGGCCGGTCACATGTACCGGACCAACTGGGGCATCGGTCACAGCATCAAGGAAATCCTTGAGGGTCAGAAGGGCGATCCCCTCCTTTTCCCTGCGACCAATGGTCATGACGGACTCTTCGAGTTCATGACCACCTCCTGGCACGCCCAACTGGCTGTGAACCTGGCGATGCTCGGCTCCCTGAGCATCATCGTCGCCCAGCACATGTATGCGATGCCTCCCTATCCCTACATCGGGATTGATTACCCCACCCAGCTGTCGATCTTTACCCATCACACCTGGATTGGCGGTTTCCTGATTGTTGGTGCAGGTGCCCACGCCGCCATCGCGATGATTCGCGATTACGACCCCGCTAAGCACGTCGATAACGTGCTGGACCGGGTTCTCAAGGCGCGGGATGCCCTGATCAGCCACCTGAACTGGGTTTGCATCTGGCTGGGCTTCCACAGCTTCGGCCTCTATATCCACAACGACACCATGCGTGCCCTGGGTCGTCCCCAGGACATGTTTAGTGACTCGGCCATTGCCCTGAAGCCTGTCTTCGCCCAATGGATCCAAGGCCTCCACGCCGCCGCCGCTGGCAGCACTGCACCCAACGCCCTTGCGAGTGTCAGTGAAGTGTTCAACGGCACCGTTGTGGCTGTCGGTGGCAAGGTTGCTGCCGGTCCGATCCCCCTGGGAACGGCCGACTTCATGGTTCACCACATCCACGCCTTCACGATCCACGTCACCGTGCTGATCCTGCTGAAGGGCGTGTTGTATGCGCGTAGCTCCCGCCTCGTTCCTGACAAGGCGAACCTGGGCTTCCGCTTCCCCTGCGACGGCCCCGGCCGTGGCGGTACCTGTCAGGTGTCGGCTTGGGACCACGTGTTCCTGGGCCTGTTCTGGATGTACAACTCCCTCTCGATCGTCATTTTCCACTTCTCCTGGAAGATGCAGAGCGATGTGTGGGGAACCGTCAACGCTGACGGCAGTGTCCAGCACATCACCAATGGCAACTTTGCCCAAAGCGCTATCACCATCAACGGTTGGTTGCGTGACTTCCTGTGGGCCCAGGCCGCACAAGTGATCAACAGCTACGGCTCGAGCTCCAGTGCGTATGGCCTGATGTTCCTGGGAGCCCACTTCATCTGGGCCTTCAGCCTGATGTTCCTCTTCAGTGGCCGCGGCTACTGGCAGGAGCTGATTGAGTCCATCGTTTGGGCTCATAACAAGCTGCGGGTTGCTCCGGCTATCCAGCCACGGGCGCTCTCCATCACCCAGGGTCGTGCCGTCGGTGTCGCCCACTATTTGTTGGGCGGTATCGCGACCACCTGGGCTTTCTTCCTGGCCCGCATCGTCGCGGTCGGCTGACCTTTACTGACCTCTCCCAATGGCAACGAAATTTCCTTCGTTCAGCCAGGGTCTGGCACAGGACCCGACAACCCGCCGGATTTGGTACGGCATTGCCACGGCTCACGACTTCGAGAGCCACGACGGCATGACCGAGGAGCGGCTTTACCAAAAGCTGTTCTCTACCCACTTCGGTCACCTGGCCATCATTGGCCTCTGGGTTTCGGGCAACCTGTTCCATATCGCCTGGCAGGGCAACTTTGAGCAGTGGGTCGCCGATCCTCTGCATGTCCGTCCCATCGCTCACGCGATCTGGGATCCCCACTTCGGTGAAGGTGCGATTGCCGCCTTTACCCAGGCGGGTGCTTCTTCTCCGGTGAACATTGCTTATTCCGGTTTGTACCACTGGTGGTACACGATCGGGATGACCACCAACGCTGAGCTTTATCAGGGTTCCATCTTCATGATGATCCTGTCGGCTTGGGCCCTGTTCGCTGGCTGGCTCCACCTTCAGCCCAAGTTCCGGCCTTCCCTGGCTTGGTTCAAGAACGCTGAATCCCGTCTGAACCACCACCTGGCTGTTCTGTTCGGTTTCAGCTCGATTGCCTGGGCTGGTCACCTCGTTCACGTGGCGATTCCTGAGGCCCGTGGTCAGCACGTCGGTTGGGATAACTTCCTCTCCGTTCTGCCCCACCCCGCAGGTCTGGCTCCCTTCTTCACTGGTAACTGGGGGGTTTATTCAGCCAACCCTGATACCGCCTACCAAATCTTTGGTACCGCTGAAGGTTCAGGCACCGCGATCCTTACCTTCCTGGGTGGTTTCCACCCCCAAACGGAAGCTCTTTGGCTGACCGACATTGCCCATCACCACCTGGCGATTGGCTGTCTGTTTGTGATTGCTGGCCACATGTACCGGACCAACTTCGGTATTGGCCATTCGATCCGCGAGATCCTCGAGGCCCACAATCCACCCCAGGGAACCCCTTTCGGCGGCGCTCTCGGCGCGGGTCACAAGGGTCTGTACGACACCATCAACAACTCCCTCCACTTCCAATTGGGTCTGGCCCTGGCTTCCCTTGGAGTGGTGACGAGCCTGGTGGCGCAGCACATGTATGCGATGCCTTCCTATGCGTTTATCGCTAAGGACTACACGACCCAGGCTGCTCTTTACACTCACCACCAGTATATCGCCATCTTCTTGATGTGCGGTGCGTTCGCCCACGGTGCGATCTTCTTCATCCGCGATTACGACCCGGAAGCCAATAAGAACAACGTTCTTGGCCGGATGCTTGAGCACAAGGAAGCCATCATCAGCCACCTGAGCTGGGTCTCCCTGTTCCTCGGTTTCCACACCCTGGGTCTCTACGTCCACAATGACGTGGTGGTTGCTTTCGGTACCCCCGAGAAGCAAATCCTGGTTGAGCCTGTCTTTGCCCAATTCGTTCAAGCCGCTAGCGGCAAGGCGATGTACGGCATGGACGTCCTCCTCTCCAATGCAGGAAGCGTTGCCAGCACCAGTGGTGCGGCTTACCTTCCCGGTTGGATGGGCGCCATTAACGGCGGCAGCGATCTGTTCCTGCCGATCGGTCCTGGCGACTTCCTTGTGCACCACGCCATTGCGCTGGGCCTGCACACCACCACCTTGATCCTGGTGAAGGGTGCCCTGGATGCCCGGGGTTCCAAGCTGATGCCCGATAAAAAGGACTTCGGTTACTCCTTCCCCTGCGACGGCCCCGGCCGTGGCGGTACCTGCGACATCTCGGCTTGGGACTCTTTCTATCTGTCAGTCTTCTGGGCCTTGAACACCGTCGGTTGGGTCACCTTCTACTGGCACTGGAAGCACCTCGCCATCTGGCAGGGCAACGTGGCCCAGTTCAACGAATCCAGCACCTATCTGATGGGCTGGTTCCGCGACTACCTGTGGCTGAATAGCTCCCAGCTGATCAACGGGTACAACCCGTTCGGCTCGAACAACCTGGCCGTCTGGTCCTGGATGTTCCTGTTCGGTCACCTGGTTTGGGCTACCGGCTTCATGTTCCTGATCTCCTGGCGCGGTTACTGGCAGGAACTGATTGAAACCATTGTCTGGGCGCACCAGCGCACCCCGCTCGCCAACTTGGTTGGCTGGCGCGATAAGCCAGTGGCTCTCTCAATCGTTCAGGCCCGTGTTGTGGGTCTTGCCCACTTCACGATTGGCTACATCCTTACGTATGCAGCCTTCTTGATCGCTTCAACCTCAGGCAAGTTCGGTTAGATCGTCTGATCCAATCGCTTGTCTCTCCTTGAGGGACGATTTAACCCCCGGCCTTGGCCGGGGGTTTTTTATGGCTTCCCATCCTTAGGGCTGGGGCCCTGGGTAGTTGGCTTGCACGTACTCCCAGGCTTCACAGCGCAGTTCGCTGCCATCGGTTTGGCCCCTTTCGCTGCGCAGGCAATTCACCGTGGCTTGATGGCCAGCCACCATGCCAGCGCTACGGGCCTGCTGTTGGCTGGCCTGCTCAGCTGCCTTGCGGGCTGCTTGCTCTTGGGCAGATTGGTTTGCCCCTGGCAGGCCGCAGCTGGTGACCAGCAACGGTGCCAAGACCCACAGCCACTGTTTGCCTTTCATGGTGCTTGGTCCTGCATGGGGAGCTAACCCCATTGTTGGCCTGTTTTGCCTAGAGCGGTTAAGCCATTAAAAAAGCCCCGCAAATGCGGGGCTTGTGAGAAGGAAACCGGTGGTTCTCCAGCGACTTTGAGTCGATTAGGGATCGCAATCAGCGATGGCAATCAGCCAACGCTCCAGACACCGCCGGCGAGGTTCGCCAGCGGGGCCACCACTGAGGTGCCAACCAGGAACCAGGCGAAGGCAGCACCGCCGCAACCGCCGAGCCAGAAGCCGCTGGCGAATTCAGCCCAGCCAGCCTTGGTGAACAGGTCAGCAGGAGGGTTGTCGACCGTGGCATCAGCGGGCTGCACGTTCGGCCCGTTGCCGGCGGTTCCGTAGATGGAGAGGCAAACGGTCAGGATGGAAACCAGGCCGATGGTGGCCAGCAACCCTGCGGTGCTTGCGTACTCGGTGAGACGCAGGGGTCCGCAGATGGCGAAGGGGCCATAGAGGAAGAAGCCATGGGCCATCCCCACTTCCAACCCGCGACGGTTGGGGGAGAGGGAGGGGCGGTAGGCGGGCAGCGCGTTGATGAACGCCTTGGTGAAATAGCTGCTGTTAACAGGGGTGGCCAAATTGCCGACGCAGGGGTCGGCCACGGGGGTGACGGTCATGGTTTGTTCTCAGTTACGGGCTTCGATCACGTTGAACAGCAGGGCCATGGCCACAGCTGGCGCGAGGATTCCCACAAGGGGTACGAACACCGAGGGCAACCAGGCAGCTGCGAATTCTCCAGTCATGGCACAAGCCAATAACAACCGCCGGTACTGTAAGGAGCCTTCCCAAGGCCATCTTCCTGGCTTCCTGGGGGCGACATAAAAGTTCAATCCATGAACACCCAATCCGTTGGCGCGCTAGCTGCCTTTTTGGCTGTCCTGATCTGGGTTGGGAGCCGTCGTAAGCCCACCCCCTTTGCCAGCCTTGATGCCTCGGCGGTGGCGGCCCTCAACCGCGCCCAGATTTCCCTCGTGCAGCACAATCTGGTTGATCCCAATGACGAGCTTTCCAGCGCCACGTCATCCAGTGCAACTGCGATGAACTGGGCTTTGCCCGCCGATCCCCGGGAGCAGGCCGCCTTTTTGAAAGGCCTGCACGCCCAGTTGGCTGGTGATACGGGTGAGCGGTTGGCCGCCATGCAAGCGGCCCGGGCCTGGGGTCACCGCGCCACCCTGCCCCTGCTGAAGCGAGGCTTAAGGGATTCCAACCTCGAGGTGGTGCTGGAGGCAGCCCAGGCTATGGAACGCTTCCGGGGCCGCTGCACGCCGGTTGGGTCTTCGAAGCCTCAGCCGCGCTTGCCCCGCAATGCCGCCCTCACCCGATAAATCGGCCGGCCTTGGCTTTCGTGGTACGTGCGCATTTGCAGCTCGGCCAGTAGGCCAAAGCAAAACAACTGCACCCCTGCGATCAAGGCCAGCACGGCCACCATCAGCAGGGGGCGGTTGCCGATATCGGCATTGGCGATCAGTTTTTCCCCCAGCAGATAGGCGCTGATCACCAGGCCCACGGCGATGGAGGCGAGTCCCCAGAAGCCGAACACGTGCATCGGCCGGGTGAGGAACCGCTTCATGAACCACACCGTGAGCAGGTCCATCAGCACCCTGAAGGTGCGGTCGATCCCGTAGTTGCTGCGACCAAAGCGCCGGGGGTGATGGTTCACCTTCACTTCGCTGATCCGGGCCCCTTCGATGAAGGCCAAGGCCGGCAGGAAGCGATGCAACTCCCCGTAGAGGTTCATGTCTGCCACCACTTCGCGCCGGTAAGCCTTGAGGGAACAGCCGTAGTCGTGCAGTTGTACTCCGGTGACGCTGGCGATCAAGCCATTGGCCAGCTTTGAGGGCAGCAGCCGGCTGATGGCCGCGTCCTGGCGCTGGTGGCGCCAGCCGCTCACCAGGTCGTAGCCCTCCTCGATTTTGGCGAGCAACAGGGGGATGTCTGCCGGATCGTTTTGGAGATCGCCATCGAGGGTGACGATCACCTCGCCGCTGCTGGCATCAAATCCAGCCGCCATGGCCGCTGTCTGGCCGTAGTTGCGGCGGAGCAACACCGCCACGAGTTCGGGAACCTCATCGCTCAACTCCGCCAGCACGGTGGCGGTGGCGTCTTTTGAGCCGTCATCCACCAGGACTAGCTCAAAGGCCACCCCGAGGGGCCGAACGGCCTCCAGCAATTGGCTCACCAACGGCCGCAGGCTGTCCTGCTCGTTGAAGAGTGGCACCACCACGGAGAGGGCCAGCATCACGGGCTTCATCAAGGGCTCGAACCTAGGCGGGCAGGGGGCTGCCGTCATGGCCGTGCATGACCCGTCCGGCGCCGCGCAGGCTCTGGCGGTAGTGGCTGGCCACCGCCGAGCCATTGGTTGGGCAGAGGTTGTCAATGGCGAGGCCGTTATGACCGGTGGCCGTCCCGGAGCTGTGCAGGTAAGAGCCGTTGTGGAGGTGCAGGCCCACGTGGGTGCAGCGTTGGGGGCTGCCAAAGAAGATCAGATCCCCGGGCTCCAAAAGGTGGGTGATGCCGCTGCGTGCGGCCACCGGTTGGCAGAAGCGCTCCTGGAGATAGGCATCGCGGGGCAACCAGATCCCCTGGGAGGCATAGGCGCTTTGCACCAGTCCGGAACAATCAAAATCCGGGCCCAAGCTGCCCCCCCACAGGTAGCTGTTGGGCTGCTCGAGGGCCCTGAGGCCGAAGGCGATGACGGCATCGAGCCGCTGATGAATGGCAGGGCGATTCCAAGGCCTTGGGCGGGGATGGGGCGCGGCTTCCGCCCGGCCCAGGAGGTCGTTCGGCTCGATCCAGCCGGGATAGCCGTCGTCGAGCAGCCGTATCCGCAGGCGTGGCTGGGGGGCCAGGGGCTGGGCCGCCTCGAGCACCTTCAGGTGGCGGCCCGCCCAGGCCTGGCTTGCCAATCCCTCGCCCCGTTGGCGGCTGTAGAGGTTGATGGGCCCCAGCAGTTGCCAGATGCTTCCGGCTACCAGCCATTCGGGAGCTGCCGGAGCTCCGATGGGCACCGGGGTCGGCGCAGTGGGCTGGGAACCTGGGGCCATGGTGCTTAGTCTCGCCAGCAGGTTTAGCGGCCGTGATGGCGTTCTACAGCCCCGATCCAGCCATGGGCCAGACCCTCGCCGATCTGGTGCGGGCCCTGGAGCTCGAAGGAAGGCCCGGTTTGGCCCAGCAGCTCTCGATCACCTGGCTGCGCTTTGAGAGCTCCCTGATTGGCCGTGCTGCCGATTGGGATCCGGGCACCTTTTGGGCCCAGCCTTGGGTGGGGGCGAGTTGGGGCGGGGAGATCCAGCGCTATCCCGCCAGTGTGGTGAAGGCCTTTTACTTGGCAGCGGCAGAAGCTTGGCTGCAGGCCGATCTGATCGAAGACAGTGCTGAACTGCGC
>CAMDSS010000019.1 GCA_945907085.1 Cyanobium sp. NIES-981
GCCGTCCCTCGATCGCCATCCCGACCGGGTCATCCGCAAATCGGGCTATGCCAGCGCCGCTGCCGGGGCCTACCAATTCATGCCTTTCACCTGGTCCTTGGCCTCAAGAACCCTGGGACTGGCCGCCTTTGGTCCGGAGGTTCAAGACCAGGCAGCCATCTTTTTGATTCAGCGCAGGGGGGCCCTCCCGCTGGCTGATCAGGGTCTGTTTACGCGCCATCTGGCCGCCAAGTTGGCCCCGGAATGGGCCTCGTTCCCCACGCTGGCTGGCCGGAGCTTCTATGGCCAACCCGTGAGGCGTTTTCACGAGCTCAGGCGCTTCTACGAAGACAACCTGGCCCAATTACGCGGTCTTGAGCCGGTAGCCCTGGTGCAAAAGAGCAGTTGTGAGCCTGTCGATTCCCTGTTTTGTCGAGTAGAAGCCCTGCAGCGGCTTCCCTAAGCCCTCAAGGGGCCTTTTTGGGTTTACCCACCGTTTGTTGGGCCAGCAGATAGGCCACCACGGTTGAGCCCAGAAAGCCCAGGCTGTTGCGCAAGACTGGCAACAGATCACTGGTGCGGGTCAGGATTGGCCCCAGGCCTAGGGCCCCAAACAAAATCAGCCACAGGGGCGAGAGCAGCAGCACCCAGGTCCACTCCACGATGCGACCCTCCTTGCGGGGGTAGGCGGCAAAGCCCACAACCAAGCCCCCCAGGATCGAGGTGGCCAGGGTGAGCAGCCACTGCTCCCTGGGTAGACCCGGCACCACCTGGCAGCCCCCCCGTTCCAGGCAGCCTTCCACGGCGCTAAGGGCGTCCACGATGGCCGCATCCTGGCCGTGGTCCTTCACGTAGTACTGGTTGCCATAGCGGGTTTGCAGCTCCACCCAGTAGGTGCGCGGCATCAGGGCAAACAGGGCTTCCCCCACATTGAAATTGAGCAGGTTGCCGCCCCGCTCATCGGCTACGAGAAGCAGGCTGCGCTCATCGAGATTCCAGAAGCTCTTCACCGCCTGGCCGGGGGTGCGGTCGTACTGGGTCAGCACCCGCAATTTCCAGCCAGTTTCGGCCTCAAATTTGCTGAGATTGCTCTCCAGGCTTTCCCGCTGGGGGTCGGTCAGGATCTTGGCCAGGTCAATCACCGGGGTGGGGTGATCGGGCAGGAGGTCGGGATTGTCGTAGGCCAAAGCTGGAGCGGCCAAGCCCGTGAAGGCCACTAACAGCCCAGCGATGAGCCCAAGACCCAGGCGACCCCATTCCCTCACCACCATGCCCATGCTGCTGCTTCGATAGATGCGCATTCTCGCTGAGTTCCTGGTCCAGCCGTGATCCAGCCCTCTCCGCCTGATTCGAACCCCACGGTGGATCCGGCCTTGAAACAGACCGCGAAACCAGCGGCCGTTCCCCCTTGGCTGCTCGAGCGTTTACTTGCAAAGGGAGGGGAGATTCCCTTCTCCACCTACATGGACTGGGTGCTCCACGACCCCCAGCACGGTGCCTATGGGTCGGGCCGCCTGCGCATTGGTCCCCATGGGGATTTCGTCACCTCCCCGTCGCTGGGTGGCGACTTCGCTGCCCTCTTGGCCCCCCAACTGGTCGACTGGTTACTCCCGCTGTTGGCCGACCAGGCGACGGCCACGGGTGAGCGGTTGGCCCTGGTGGAGAGTGGTCCTGGCGAAGGCACCTTGGCCCTGGATCTAGCCCAGGTGCTGGCTCGGGATTGGCCTGATCTGGCCGAGCGGCTCGAGCTGGTTTTGGTGGAGCCAAATCCGGGCATGGCTGCGCGTCAACGCCGGTTGCTTGAGGCCGCCCCCTTGCCCGTGCGCTGGTCCTCGTTTGAGCAGTTGGCCCAGGCTCCTGTCCGCGGCGTTGTGCTGGCCCACGAGGTCCTCGATGCCCTTGCGGTGGAGCGGATCGTTTGGGACGGAACGTCCTGGCGCCAGCAGCTGGTGCGGATCAATCTGGTGGGGATCAATGGCGAGGCAGCGGCAGAACCCTCGCTCCGGCTGGAACCCGGCGAACCCCTGGAGCCATCCGTGCTCTCCAGGCTCAAGCCCTTGGGACTCCTGGAGCCGAATTCCCAGCGCCCTGAGGGTTGGTGCACGGAGTGGCATTGCGCGGTCCGGCCGTGGCTGGACCATTGCGCCGCAGCCCTCCATCAGGGGACATTGTTGGTGGTGGACTACGCCCTGGAGGCCTGGCGCTACTACGGCCCCCAGCGCTCCAATGGCACCGTGATGGCCTATCGCCAGCAACAGGCCTGCAGCGACCCCTTGGTGGAACCGGGCGACTGGGATCTCACGGCCCACCTCTGCATCGATGCCCTACTGATCGATGCGGAGGCCACGGGCTGGCAACCCTTGGGCCACTGCCGCCAGGGGGAAGCCTTGCTGGCTTTGGGCTTGGCAGAGCAGCTCCATGGGCTGCAAAGTCTGCCGACCAGTGGCCTGCAGGAAGCCCTCGCTCGGCGCGAGGCCCTGCTCCGCTTTGTGGATCCTGGAGCCCTGGGAGATTTTCGCTGGCTTGCCTTTGGCCGTGGTTTGCCAAACCAGGTGCCGCGTTTCAAGCAGGAGCCTGGCCCGCCAACCAATCGCTGAGGGAGCTGGCCGGTTGACTCGCACTGCTGGTGATTTCAATGATTTGACCGATCGCAGCGGGCGATTCCAAGGCATCCAGGCAAACCCGGGCCACCAGCCGGCGGGGAATGCTGTTGCTTTCCTGCTGATCGGCACCGCTGAAACGAATCCCTTGCTCTTCGAGCCCAGCCTCGTTCTCGCTCAGGCCCCCAGGACGAACAACCGTGACCTTGAGGTCGCTCTGCTGGAGCCACTGCTCCCCTAATCGCTTCCAAACCAAGATCAAGCCAAACAGGTTGAGGGGGTGCTTCCACCGGCCGGCGCAGAGCGAACTCACCAGCACAACCCGGCCTAGCCCCACGGCTTGGCAGGCCCGCAGTTGGTCACGCACCCCAAAGGCATCCACCTTCATGGGACCGAACAGATCGATGGATGGCCGCGCACCAGTGGCGATCACCAACCGATCACAACCGGCCAAGGCAGCATGCAGCGCTTCGGCGGTTCCCAAGTCCAAGCGGCAGATCTCGGCACCCTCGAGCCCGGCGGGGATGGTCGATTGGGGGCGCACGATTGCGCGCACCTGGTAGCCCCGGTGCAGGGCCTCCTGCACCACGCGCCAGCCGGTCTTTCCAGATGCACCTGTTACCGCAAGCAGGGTCATGGCGTTGGGCCTTGGCAATGGCAATCGATGGGGCCATGACAAGGCTAGGAGTGGGAACCCCCCAACCCATGGACGATCGTTCGCCAAGATCACCCCATCGCTCAGCTCACAAAATGATTCCCTCAAAGCAGCAGATCCTCGCCGCCTCAAGCGTTTGGTTAGCGGTCGTACTCAACGTGGTGCCTGGTTTGGGCACCGGTTACATCTACCAACGCCGTTGGCGGGCCTATTGGATCACCACAGCCACGAGCACCGGCTGGTTGGTCCTTGGGGCGTTGTTGGGCCAGGACGTGGATCCCGTGCTCCAACCCGATGTGCTGCAGCAAAACCAGCTGATTGGGCTGGCTGGGCTGCTGCTGGTGGCTGGGGTGACGGCGGTCGAGGCCGCTCGGGCAGCGAAGCAGGCCCAAGCGCAAGCGGAAGGCTGAAGACTGACCCACCAGATGGCTGGCTGGCTTGGGTCTCACAATGGGGTTCTTGTTCCACGACCAAGCCATGGGAATCCCGGCAGATTCAGACCAACAAAGGCCCCTGGATCTTTTGAAAATTGCCTGCTGTGTGGCTTGGACCGATGGGGATGTGTGCGCAGAAGAAAAGCAATTGCTGGATGATCTCGTCTTCCGCTATTTCCCCCTGGAGGTAGGTGATTCCAGCCTGGAGACTGCAGCGAGCCAGTTATCAGCCTGGGCGATGGATCTTTCCGCGCTCGATGAGGTGATTCCCCGGCTGATCAGCGAGGAAGACAAGTTTTTGGCGGTGAAATTTGCCTACATGGTGGCTCGGGTGGGCCAAAAACCAGGCGAATCTTCGCCGATTAATCCTGAAGAAAAGAAGGCCTATCGCTATCTGGTGGCTGCCCTCGGAATGGATGAACGCCAGGTAGAAGAAGTGGAATGGGCTGCCGACAAAGAACTGGAATCCACCAAAGGAGTCAAGGGAATCTTTGACTTTCTCTTTGGTGGCCTTTCAACCTGGCCAAGCCAGGATGTTCTAGGCAGCAGCCCGATGCTGTGGCTCTAAATTTTGACTGGGGGGTAGGCGGGCCGCTGCTTCAAAGGCACGGAGCCTTGGTTAGGTTTGGCGTTGCTCCCATCGGTTTGGAAAGCCAGGGATGTTGTCATGGGCTCTCGGGGCTGAGGACTCTGGCGAGTTGCCATTAGGGACCACCTTGATCCGTGCATCCGCTGGTGTCTGTAGCAATTTCTACCCCGATCCCACCCGCTGAGGTCCCTAGCCTTGCGGCCAATCCCAGGCTTCGGCCCAAAACGCCATGAGCTGGAGTGAGCACTGGTATCCGGTGGCCTACTTGGCCGACCTGGACCAACGCAGGCCCACAGCTTTCACGTTGCTGGATCAAAACCTCGTCCTTTGGTGGGATCGCACGGCCAGCGACTGGCGTGCCTTTGCCGATGTCTGCCCGCACCGGCTGGTTCCCCTAAGCGAGGGCCGGCTGAATGACCGGGGGGACCTGGAGTGCCCGTACCACGGCTGGAGCTTTGATGGCCAAGGCCGATGCACGGCGATTCCCCAAGCGGAGGCTGGAGTTGATCCCGCTTCACTGCGATCCAGTTGCCGCAGCTATGCCACGGCGCGTCGCCAGGGTTTGTTGTTTGTCTTTGCTGGCCAGGCGGCCCATGCAGCAGCTGTCCCCCTGCCGCTGGTTCCCGAGGTGGAGGAGCCCGGCTGGCTGGTCCAGGACATCCAGCGGGATCTGCCTATGGATGCGCTCACCCTGTTGGAGAACGTGCTCGATGTGAGCCACGTGCCCTTCACCCACCACCGCACCGTGGGCCGGCGCGAGAACGCCTCGCCGGTCCAGGCCGAACTCACCAGTTTTGGACCCGAGGGATTTACGGCCTTCTGGCAGGAGGGGCCCCGCCGCGGTGCCTTGGGTAGCCAAAGCACCACCTTCGCAGCGCCCTGCCTGATGTGGCATGACCTGACGGCCAAAGGCTTTGCCCGGTTCCTCACGGTTGTTTACGCCACCCCCACCCGCCGGGGGGAATGCCGCCTGTTTGCCCGTTTTCCTTTTCGCTTCACATCACCCATCCCCCGCCTACTGCTGAGCCTGCGGCCCACATGGCTCCAGCACATCGCTAACCACACCATCCTGGAAGACGACCAGGTGTTCTTGCATGGGCAAGAACGGGCGTTAGCCCAACGGGGGGGCAGCGCGGCTTTTAGCAAAGCTTGTTTCCTGCCGACGGCCGCCGATGTCTATGTCAAAGCCCTGCACGATTGGGTAAACAGCTACGGCGGCGAACCCTTCCCCGGCCAGCCCCTGCCTCCCCTGCTCGGTCGCCAGGCCCTGATGCATCGCTATGGGGCCCACACATCCCACTGCCAGGCCTGCAGTGGGGCCCTGCGCCGCATTCGACGTCTGCGGGGTTGGTTCCTACCAGCCCTGTGGCTGGTGTTGCTGGCCATGCTTTGGATGCACACACCGGGCGCCCTGGGCTTGGGGCTAGCGGTTGCCATAGCCCTGGTGCTGCTTGAACGCCAACTGGGCCGTTGGGAGAACCAGCTGTTGGTTGGGGATGGCCATCCACCCCGCAATGCCCTGACCCCCAGATCCAAGCCTGGGGCACCGGAGCGGTCCACCGATCAGCGCTCCTGATCGCAGGGCCGTGGTGGGTTGGCAACGGTCCTGGTTGCCCCTAGTAGAGGAATGGCCCTGCGAGGTGTGGATGGCTACAAGTCCGATCGAACCCGATGGGCCCATGGATTCCGATGGGTTGCCTCGCCCCATTACCCCCCATGCGGCGCCGATCTTGGATGGGGAGGGCCACCTGGCCTACATCGGCGATGACGGTCGACGTTATGTGGTGGCCGTGCAGCCAGAAACCGATGGCGACAGCGTCGATCGGGTGATGGACAACCTGCGCGACGGCGACGCGCTCTTTCAGCAGATTCAGGATCTCTGTGAAAACTGGATTGACCAGGTCACGGGCCTTCAATTGGAGCGTCAGGCTGCCCTGGCCCTGCTGCTCTCCACGCTGGAGGTGGCCCTAGATCCCGATTCAGGTGAGCTTTGAAACAGGCTGTGATGCACCTCTTTGCCCCAGGTTGCTCGGGGTGGATGGCTGTCGCGCCGGCTGGCTGGTGGTGGGCGCCAGGCTCGATCCCTCCGGGGAGTTTGGCCAGCTGAGCTGGAGTCTGGAACTGGAGGCCGCAAGCTTCATTGATGCGGATCTGGTAGCGATCGACATGCCCATGGGCCTCGCTGCCGATGGCCCCCGGGCCTGCGACAAGCAGGCTCGGGCCCTCCTGGGCCCTAGACGCAGCAGCGTCTTTCCATCACCGGTGCGGGCCGCCCTTGGGGCGGTCGATTACCGCGAAGCCTGCAATCTCTCGTTTGCGGCTTCCGGCCGCAAGCTCAGCAAGCAGGCCTACAACCTGTTGCCCAAAATTCGCCAACTCGATCAGTTGTTGCTCGCCGATCCAAAGCGCACTGTTCGGGTGCATGAAGTGCATCCCGAATTGGCCTTTTGCCAATGGAATGGCGGAGAGCCCATGGCCCACGGCAAGAAAACAACGGCCGGTGCTGCCCAACGGCAGGCCTTGGTGGAGGTCCAGTTTCCAGGATTGGCGGACAAGATCCGTACGGACATGGCCAAATCCCAGCTCGCCGATGACGACATCCTGGATGCCATTGCCTGCCTGTGGAGTGCCCGGCGTCTCTATCGGAAGGGGGCCCTGGTTCTCGGTGGGGAGCGCGATGGTTGTGGCCTGCCGATGCGAATCTCGGCCTAGGAGCCCTTGGGGCTCAAATCCGTTGAAGGGCTGCAACAACGGTGCTGGCGCTCACGTCATTGCGGATCTCGACGCTGCCGATGCCCGTGGGAAGCACAAAGCGCACCTGGCCATCCCGCACTTTCTTGTCACCTTGGAGGCACTGCAGTACGGCTTGGGGATCGAGGTCGGGCCAGGCCATTGGCAGGCTAGCCGCGCCAATGACCGCCCGCTGACGGGCCTGGTCTTGGTCGCTCCAAAGCCCCATGGCCAGCGCTAGTTCTCCAGCTGCCACCATGCCGATCCCGACGGCCTCGCCGTGCAGGTAGGTGCCATAGCCGCAGAGGGCCTCGACCACATGGCCGAGGGTGTGGCCGTAGTTGAGGATTGCCCGCAGCCCCCCCTCCCGCTCGTCGGCCGCCACCACCTGGGCCTTGGCCTGGGCGGAGCGCTCCAGGATTTGCTGCAGCAGGGCGGGGCCCAGGGCCTGGCGGCTAGCCAGCCCCCCGGCTGGATCTGCCAGGGCAGCGGCTTCAAGGTCTGAGAACAACGTCCCATCGCCGATCACTCCGTACTTGATCACTTCGGCCATCCCGGCTCGAAATTCCCGCTCCGGGAGGGTGGCCAAGGTGAGCGGATCGATCAACACCAACTTCGGTTGGTGGAAGGCACCAATGAGGTTCTTGCCTCCCGGGTGGTTGACACCCGTTTTGCCACCGATGGACGCGTCCACCATGGCGAGCAGGGTTGTTGGAACCTGAACCACGGCTATGCCCCTTAGCCAGCTGGCGGCCGCAAAACCGGCCATATCGCCCACCACACCGCCGCCAAGCGCCACGATCAGCGAACCCCGCTCCAGTTTTTGATCGAACGCCGCGTTGTGGATCAGGGCCACAGTGGCGGGCGTTTTCTGCTCCTCGCCGGCTTCGATCACCAACAACTGGCTAACAAAACCCGCCTCTCTCAGGCTGGCAAGGGCGGCGGCGCCGTGGTGGGCGTTCACCACAGGATTGGTCACCACCAGAACCTTGGTACCGGGTTTCAGACCCTGGGCAGCCACCTGGGCTCCCAATTGGCCCAAGGCCCCTTCCCCGATCACGATCGGGTAGGGATTGGCGCTGAGCTCGACGCGAAAGGTTTGCAGGCAGGGGGTCAATGTCTTGGCCATGGTCATGGCCAAATCATGGCCCAGGCCCATAACCTGCAGCCATGACTCAGCTTTCCAGCCACCGCAACCGCACGGCCTGGGGCTTCCTCTTCCCGGCCCTGCTGCTGGTGGGCCTCTCCGTGTTGATTCCGGCGGCGATGGCCCTGGTGATGAGCTTTACCCAGGCGGGCCTGGATGTGAGCGAACCCCTGCGCTTTGTGGGCCTAGCGAATGTCCGCAGGCTCCTGGCCGACCCCATGTTCTTCAAGGTGGTGGGCACCACGCTCGTGTATCTGGTGGGGGTGGTGCCGCCGGTGGTGATTGGGGCCCTGTTCCTGGCCGTTCTGGTCAACCGCAAGTTGCCTGGAATTCACTGGTTCCGGGCCGCCTTCTATACCCCAGTACTCGTTTCGATCGTGGTGGCGTCCATTGCGTTTCGCTGGCTGTATGCCGAAAACGGATTGATCAATGGCTGGTTGCTGGCGTTGCTGGGCGATCACTTCCACCCGGTCGGCTTTCTCACTACCCCCTGGCTGGCCTTGCCCTCCGTGATGCTGGTGACCCTGTGGAAGGGGTTGGGCTACTACATGGTGATTTTTCTGGCTGGGCTGCAAGGCATCTCCCCCGATCTCTATGAGGCCGCTTCCCTCGATGGCAGTGAGGGTTGGCGCAAACACCTCGACATCACCCTGCCCCTACTGCGGCCCTACATCACCCTGGTGGCTGTAATTTCAGCGATTGCAGCCACCAAGGTGTTCGAGGAGGTCTACCTGATGACCCAGGGCGGACCGGCCGATTCCACCCGCACCCTGGTGTATTACGTATACGACCAGGCCTTCTCAGAACTCGAAATCAGCTACGCCTGCACCGTGGGATTGGCCCTGTTCCTGATTGTTTTGGTGCTCAGCCTGATTCGCTTTGCCTTCGCTGGCGACCGTGGTCTCACCTAACAAAACGCTCCAAGGAGGCACAGCCGGGATGGCGGATGCGAATCTGGATGATTGGCACGCATCCCGTTGACTCCCCGGCAATCCATCGGTGTTGTGGGTGGCGGCCAGCTGGCCTGGATGTTGGCTGATGCGGCCAAGCAGCTTGGTATTGCCCTGCATGTTCAAACCCCTGGCCTGGCCGACCCCGCCATCCCAGCTGCGGCCTCCGTGGTGCAGGCCGGTTTGCGCGATCTGCCGGCCACCCGGGAACTGGCCCAGCGCTGCGATGCGATCACCTTTGAAAACGAGTGGATCGACATCCAGGGGCTAGAACCCCTCGCCATGGAGGGGGTGATGTTCACGCCAAGCCTCCAGGCCCTGGCCCCCTTGGTGTGCAAGCGCAGCCAGCGGCAGCTCTTGCAACGGCTCCACCTACCCACCCCAACCTGGGGCGACCTACCCGCCAACGGGGTGCTGCCTGAAGGCTTGGCCTTTCCCCTGATGGCGAAGGCCTCAACCGGGGGCTACGACGGCAAGGGCACCGCGCTGCTCAAGAGCCAGGCCGATCTCAATGCCCTGATCGCCCGGGTAGAGCCCAGCGATTGGATCCTTGAATCGTTCGTCGATTTCGAGCTGGAGCTATCCCAGTTGGCTTGCCGCGACCAACAGGGTGTCGTGCAGTGCTACCCCCTCGTGCAAACCCACCAGCACCATCAAGTCTGCGATTGGGTTCTGGCCCCTGCTTCCGCTCCCCATGCGGTTCAAGCGTTCTCCCGCAACATCGCCGCCTCCCTGCTCACCTCGCTCCAGTACGTGGGTGTGCTTTCCATTGAGTTGTTCTACGGACCCGCGGGTTTGCAGGTGAATGAAATCGCGCCCCGGACCCACAATTCCGGCCACGTCACCATCGAAGCTGCCCTGACCAGCCAGTTCGAGCAACAGGTGCGGATTGTGGCCGGTATGGAGATGGGGCCGGTGGGCCTCAAGGTGCCCGGCGCGTTGATGGTCAACCTGCTGGGTTTTGAGCACTCCCAATCCAATTACATCAGCCAAAGGGAGGCCCTCTCTGGGTTGCCGGCTGCCACGGTCCATTGGTACGGCAAACAGGGATCAAGCCCGGGCCGCAAGCTCGGCCACATCACCCTGGTGCTCGATGCTGAACTGGCCGAGCAGCGCCAACAGCAGGCGATGGACAGGTTGGAGCAGGTGCGCCGCATCTGGCCCCTGCTGGCCGTATCCGCCTAAACTCGGTTTGGACTGCTGTGTTGGTGACTGCCTTTTACAGTTTTCTGATCTGACTCTCTTTCGACATGGGGGGTCTGCAGCGACGGCAAAGTAAGCCGGCCTTGTAGCCGGAAATGGCGCCCCGCCTTTGACCCCCCTTCTGGTTCTGCCAGGTCGAATACTGGGGCAAAACGGCACCGCGGTCCACCCTCTTCACCCCCCCCTTGTGGAGGGGGGCAAACCATTCAGGGGCTTGATCAGAGGCCCTCGAACAGGGTCTCTGGATCAAACTCTCTAGATCAGAGGTGTTCAATCAACTCTGTGGCCGTGTAACGCACCTTGGCCAGGCTGGCGTATTTATCGCTGTCATCCCTGTAGCCAGCAGCGCAAACCACGCAGCTGCGGTAGGGGCTGGCCTCCAGATTCAGAATCCGGTCGTATTCGGCCGGGGAAAAGCCTTCAATCGGGCAGGTGTCCACCCCCAAGAGGGCTGCTGCGACCATGAAGGTTCCCAGGGCGATATAAACCTGGTTGCTCGCCCACTGGCCAATGCTTTGGCTGCGCGGACCCTTGATGAGGTCTTTTTCGATCATGCCCCGGTAGAAGGCCAGGGATTCAGGCTCCACCCCCCGGGTTGCAGCCATGCAGTCGATCAGCCGATCAGCTTCTGCTGTACCAATGGTTCGCTCGGCCAGCATCACCAGCAAATGCGAACAATCGGTGATTTGGCTTTGGTTCCAGGAATGGGGCCTCAACTCAGCCATGAGGGCCTTGTTGGTGATCACCAAAAATTTCCAGGGCTGGAGGCCGTAGCTGGACGGGCTTTGCACCAGGCTGTCCTCGAGGGTGGCCCAGGTGGTGCTTTCAATGCTGCGATTCGCGTCAAAGACCTTCGTGGCGTAGCGCCACTGCAGGGCTTCACCGATGGCGGTGCGGATCTCGGTGGTAGGAATTGACATCCCGGCGATTTGGAGGTCCCCGCATTGTGGACTCCAGGCGTTGTTCCCCCAAGTGGTTCCAGCTGTCATGGCTTCCTTTCAGCAGGCTTTTGTCCCCCTGCTTTCAGTGGCTCCAAGCCCGCTTTTCCCGAAGGCAAGGGCCCTGTATCTGAGCAAGTACCCCCTTGAGACCACCGCTAGCGAAAGCGAGATCCCCTTGGGACGGTTTCGCACCTTCCTAGTCAGCGAAGAAGTCCAGGAATCCGCTGCAGGGGTGTTGCGGGTTCGGGCCCAACAATTTGCGCTTGTGCATTGGCAGGCCCCCCAAACCAACGCCGAGGATTACCTCGCCTATCTCAATGAGCGCTGGGATGGGGCCCCCGATGGGGTGACCCTGGCGGAGCAGGCCTGGTTTCGCGATGGCGGCGCCTATGCCCTGTTTCATGCGCCGGCCGTTTACGAGAAAGCACTCTCATTGGCCTGATGGGGCCAACTGATCAAGCCTTGCCTGCAAGGCTTCCCTGTCCATGGGTGTCACCACAAACACCTCCTGGGCGCTCGTTCCCAGCCGGGCCACCAGCTTGTGTCCGCCAGTGATCGGGGCTGACACCCTCAGCCGCAACAGCGGACTGCGTCCTTTCACCCTGCAGATCACCGCCGGTGTCACCGTGTCGATGCCTGGCACCTGGGCCAGGCGTTTGAGCAAGGGGATCAATCCTTCGATGTAGGTGCTGTGGGTGATCACCACCCGTCCCATGGGGTTCTCCTAGGCGGGTTCGAGGGGGGCCATGGTGAGGCCCTCGGCCCCTAACTGCTGGTGGTACAGCTCGGCCTGTTCCTGGGGGCCACACCACACCACCGCAGAACCCTCGGAATCGATCTGGTGGGCCAAGTCCCAGGCCTGATCAGGTTGCATCCCAGGGATGAAACGAACCAGGCACTCCACCACATGTTGGAACGTGTTCACGTCGTCGTTGAGCACAACGACTTTGAAGTTGGGATAGGTCTGACGAACCCGTTGGCGCTCCTGAACGGCGGTCGGCGAGGAACTGGGGGCGCTACTGGGCGATGAACTGGTCAACGCTGGGGGGCTAACGGGCAGCCACCACACTAGGTAAAGTGCCATCAGAAACTGAACTGCGAGCCATGTTGATCACCGCCGGTTGGGCATCCCTGGCCGCCCTGTTCACGTTTTCAATCGCGATGGTTGTCTGGGGCCGCCACGGCGACAACAGCATCAAGTTCTGATCGACCTGGGCCAAACCGTCTTGATGCACTGTTTTGGCTGAATTCCCTCTCTCCAATTCCCAGCTCCTTGCGGGCCTTGCAACCCTGTTGCTGGTCTTCGTGAGTGGCGGGGTGATCTACCTCTCGACCGTCGAGTGGCGCGACCGTCGTCGTCGACATGCGGCCGGTAAGCCGCGGCGCTCTTGATTTCCCAGTCCATGGCTCGCACCAAGCGGGCTTGGCAATGCCTCGAGCTCAGGGCAACGGCTGGCTCGATTGCAGCCCTGGTTGTGTTGCCGGCCCTTGCCCTGCTGCTCGCCCCCAGGCCCAGGGCCCAGGGGCTTGAGCGCTTGCTCAGCCAGGTCGCCCTGATCCAGAGTTTCCCCACCCAGGGCCGCCTTGGTGCTCCTCCCCTGTGGCAACAACGGCTTGGTCCCTCCTTGGCAGGCCAAGTCTGGAATCGCCAACCCCTCTGGTGGCAATTTTGGGCCGAGCATGGTGATGGTGCTGCCTATCTCGCCTTCCCGTGGGCCTCATGGCCTGAGCCGTATCGCCAGGCCCTCCCACCCAACAGCCTCCGGGTTGATGACCTGCTGGTGGTTGCCCCAGACCCCCTCTCCCAGCGCTTGCTGCGCGACGAACTGCGGCTCAAGCAACGCCAGGGCCAGGGCCTCCTCCAGCGGTGCCGCCAACGGCTTGAGCAGGGTCAGTCGGTCTATTGGAGCCCAGCGGGCCTTGGAGCCCTGGTGGGGCCGGTGGCGCCGCTTCTCCAGCATGTGCAGCAAGGTTGTCTCAGCCTTGCTTTGCACGGCAAATCCTTGCTTCTTTCGGGAGAGGCCGCCGCAACCCAGGGGTATTTGGGTGGCGCCCAAGCCACCGACACCCAACCGCCATTGCCGCCCCTGGGGCCCAGCGTGCTCCTGGAACTGCGGGGATCGGAACTGGATCCCATCCTGGAAGGTTTGCTCTCCCGTCAATTGATCCGTGATCCCTTGGCAGCCCGATACGGCATTGCCCAGCCCCAGTTAGCCCTGATTCGCCAAACCCCCTTCCTCCTGCGCCTCAATCGCCTGCCCAAGGGGCCATTCCAGGCGGGATTGGAATTGCGGCTGGCGGTGGGTTCAAACCAGCGTCAGTGGGCTGCCCTGCTGCAAGGCCTTCGCCCCGCCTTGATTGCCCAGGGGATGGTGGATGGCTCGCCATCCCTACAAAGCCCCGCCGGCGCGATCGGCTCCGCCAGGTTCCCGGCCGCGCAATGGAGCCGTGATGATGGCCAGGTGGTGGGTGGCTGGCGCTGGTTGCGGGAGCCAGGGGGAGCCCCCCAGGTGCTGTTGTTCCTTGGACCTGACCCCAGCGGCCCCAAGGCCGATGGCGGGCTAAAAGCCGACGGCCCAGCGAAAACGGACTGGGCACCAACAGGGAAGGGTTTACTGCGTTTGCGCCTGCGCCCGAAGGACCTAGCGGGGCTAGGCCTGCTTCCACCGGATTTGCCCAAGCCCGTTCAGACGGCCAGCCAGCTGGCCATCGACACGTCGATCAAGCGCCGGGAGCCCCTGAGCCAGCTGGGGGGATCGCTGCAGTGGAAGGGTTCTCGCTAGGGGGAGTTGTCTCATCAGCGGGAGCCAGTTTCTCGGCTAGGGCTTTTTCGCGCTTGCGACGGTCGGCTGCCACGGTTTCCTCCATCAGTTCCACCGCCTGGGCCAACTTCTCCAGGTTGGTGGCATAGAGGTTGATGTCCTTGTCGAGGCGATCACGCAACAGCCCCATGGCGGTACCCAGGTCGTGGGCATAGCTGCGCAGGGTGGCTGGATCCATGCCATCGGCGCCCTGGGCCTGCTCCAGCAGGCTGAAAAGGCCAACGGCCATCAGCCTTGAGTAGTGGAAATCAGGCCGGCGAATGCCAGCTAGGGCTGCGGCTACCGGCTGGGGTGCTCCCTCGCCTTGCTGCTCCACCCATTGCTTCACCTCGTCCACGCTGTGGTGGCCCATGGCGGCCATGGCCCCATCCCGTTGTTGACGCAGTTGCTGGGCATCAAAGCCAGAGGCAGCACAGAGGGCAGCCAGGAGCCCCTCACGGTGCTGTTCGGGGCGGTAGCCCTTGGTGAAGCCGTCGAAGACCTGGATCAGACCGCAACTAAACAGGGCATCCAGTTCGAAGCCAGCCTGATGGCTGAGTAGGTGGAGCTCCACCAGAAGCTCATCCACCACGCGCCTGTACAGGGGCGCGATCACGTAAGGGAATGCCAGATGGAAAGCGCGCTTGCTATCGGCAACGGTGAGAGCAACGCCCACTCGGAACAACCAGAAGTGGAGCGACCCTAGCGGGCCAGGCTCAGTAAGATCGACTCAGTTCAATTGTCTGGCCCATGATCCCGATCGTCATTGAAGAGTCGGGTCGGGGCGAGCGCGCGTTTGATATCTATTCGCGCCTGCTGCGCGAACGGATCATTTTTCTCGGTGAGCCCGTAACCGCGGAATCCGCCAACCGGGTGGTCGCCCAGCTCCTGTTCCTGGAGGCGGAGGACCCCGACAAGGACATCTTCATGTACATCAATTCCCCAGGGGGCTCGGTGTATGACGGGCTTGGGATCTTCGACACCATGCAGCACATCAAGCCTGATGTGCAAACCGTTTGCGTGGGCCTGGCGGCTTCCATGGGGGCCTTTTTGTTGACTGCCGGCACCAAGGGCAAGCGAAGCAGCCTCACCCATTCGCGGATCATGATCCACCAACCCTTGGGCGGGGCCAGGGGCCAGGCCAGCGACATCCGCATTCAGGCCGATGAAATCCTCTACCTGAAGCAAAAACTGAACCAGGAACTTGCCGACCGCACTGGCCAACCCCTGACCCGCATCCAGGAAGACACCGACCGCGATTTCTTCATGTCGCCAGCTGAGGCCGTGGGTTACGGCCTCATCGATAAGGTGATCGAAAAGCGGCCCATGCGCCCCGTTTGATTGGGGTAGGGCCGCCTAGAGATCCCTAGCCGAGGCTGGTTTCCTTGTCGAGGACTGGGGAAAACCGCTCCTTCTCCGGGATGGTGCTGAATTCGGCCACGATGGCCCGGAATTCATCGCCATCCA
>CAMDSS010000020.1 GCA_945907085.1 Cyanobium sp. NIES-981
TCTGGGTGCCCCTGCAACGGAGCCTGGCCCTGACAGCCCTGTCGCCCGTTCAGACGATGGCAGTGGTGGCGGCAACCGGACTGGCCCTGCTGGTGGCCACCGGGGTGCGGCAGCGGTATGCAGTCCCGCGTCAAGGCTGATGAAGCCCCAGGGTTGCCGCCAGAGGTAGCAACACTTCTGGCATGACACGCCTCCAACAGCTACTCACCCAACAACCGGTGGATGGGCCCAGCGTGGCCGAGCTGCTCGCCCGCATTCGACAGCACACCCAGCAGGCCCATGGCCAACCAACCCAAATCAGGCACACCCAGATCAGGCACAACCAGCTTCAGCAAAAGACTGGTATCACAAAACACGTCTAGCCCTGTAACTGTTGCTACCATTTCAGTACGTTCATCCCATCTGGGACGCAAGCCTTGGCAGCAGGGAACGGGGCTGCCGCACGTGAGGCACGTCATGAATCCCCTAGCCCTGATCCGCGAGCAAATCCTCAAGGCCGAAAGGCTGCGCCAGGCCCAGCTCGCCAGTGTGCAAAACCCCAAGGCTGAGATCTTTTAACCACTGATTCCATGCCTTCGAACGAGGTCTTCCAGCTAGACCTTCCAGCCGCCCCATCCAGGGGCGGCTTTTTTGATGGAGCCCAGAAACAATTGTGCAATGTGCAGCAAGGCGGAGCAAATAACCAAGCCCATGATCAAACAAACGGCAGCCCACAACCGATCTCGCTAGACCAAGGAAAGGCGGCGAGGGATTCTCCATCACCAGCCAAGATACCCGTGATCCATGAGCCATGACCGAGCTTCATCTCATTGCCCTGAGTAGCCGAAAAGTGGATGAACCAACAAAAGCAAGGCTGGAACATGTGCTGCGGGAAAATGCAGCCCGATCGATTTACTGCGGCAAGGTGGAGTGCAACCCCAACACCTCCGATACCGAGCTCATCGCCTATGGCGTCTACATCTTGAGCCAACTCATCGAGCACAAGGGCCCGGGAGTGATCCACGAATGGATCAGGGAGATGGAAGGCAAGCTCTCTGGGCTGAATATCAGCTGTGACCGGGAGGCCTACAAGAACATCATCAAGGCAGAACAGGATGCCCACAATGCAAGGCTGAAGCTATTCTGCGAAACAGGTGATGACCCAGCCGCCGGTCTCAAGACCAAATGGTGATCCAAACAAGATGGTGATCAAAACAAGATCGTGATCAAGGCAAGATCGTGATCAAGACAAGCCCTCCATCAATCACAGCCATCACGAAAACCATCACCAACTTGATTGGCAATGGTCGAGCTGGTGGGCATGGGCTGGACATGGTGGGTGCCGAGCTCCATGGCCTGATTCAAGACATGGGTCTTGATATCAGCCTTATCCCGTTCGATATAGATCTCTTTCCAATCGGCTGAGCTGGCCTTGGCCAAGAGCTTGCGCAGGTCGTCGAAGACCTCGTGCATCACCTGTGGTGCATCGATATCCCGTTCATGGAACTCATTGCAGCTCTTGCTCAACACCTGATCCAGACGCTTGAGAAACTTCGAGGCTTTTGTCATCCCTTGGCATCCACAGATAGGGCGAGGTTAATCAGCGTTTGCGATCAAGACGCACAGGCTTTGAAAGAAGAGGCGCAAGCCTTTAAAACGATCCTTCCTACTGCCCGCAGCCCTGGTTCAGCACCTGATGGCGCAGCCCCTGCAATTCGGGGGACATCGGGGCATTGGGGGCAAAGAGCAGGGTCCAGGCCAGGGGCACATCGCCCTGGTCCAGGGCGGCGTCGACAGCCTGCAGCCACGCCGCGGGCTTCTGGGCCAAGGCAGCCATCAAGCGAGCGGTTTGGGCCATGCGCGCCGCCGAACCGCCAATCAATTGCACATGGGCAAAACTGCCCGGCCCAGCTTGCTGGGGCCGCAGGCGCAGCAGCACCACTTCCCCCGGCGCCAGAGGAAGGCCCGGCCAGGCCATGGGCCCTGTGATCACCTGGCCAGGGTTGGCTACCTGCCGCCAAACCAGCCGACCCGCCCGTTCAATGCGAATCTCCAGCAACGGCTCCACCACCAGCACCACGGGCCTGGGCGTGGGCACCAACCCGATTGCATCCCCCTGTTGCACCGCTTCCACCCGGGGTGCCACCACACACACCGCCACCGGATCGGCCTGGCGATCGGTGGCCTGACGATCGGTTGCCTGCCCCCCCTGGATGGGGCCAGTCAGCCCCGGGGCCATCGCCAAGGCCAGCAGAAGTGAAAGGGAATGGGTGATCAACAACAGGCCTGTCCATCCCCAAGCACTGGAGCTGGGCCATCAAACGGCAACACGCCGCCACAATCGGGGAACAGGCCGTAATGCCGGGAGGTATCACCGATGAACTCGAAATGCGCTGCCAACCGGCTCTCCTTGAGCATGCGGAAGGTGTTGCCACACACCGGAAACACGCGGCCGGCATCAATCGCGTGGTGCTTGTCGAACACCAGTTGGTGGGCATGGCCCGCCATCGAGCCGCGATAGATCACCGCCTGGCCATGGTCCTCACAGGCATCCTCGAGGCCATCGATGTTGAACAGGCGGTAGGTGGCCGAAAAGAAACGCAGTTCGCCGGTTTTGGCGGCCAACTCGGCATCGGTGATCGCCAAGGGCCGATCCGTGACCAGCCGGGGATCGATAAACCCGGCCTGGCGGGACAGCCGCAGGAAGTCGTTCCAATAGAGGGCGCCGCTCAGGCATTCGCCGTAAAGCACCGGATCGCTTTGCAGGGCCTGGGGCACCCGCCGATCCGCATAGACATCGGCAAAAAAGAACTCCCCACCGGGCTTAAGCAGCCGCTTCACCCCCTGCAGCACGGCGAGCTTGTCGGTGGAGAGATTCACCACGCAATTGGAGATCACCACATCAAAACTGGCGGGATCCAGGTCCAACGCCTCCAACCGCTCGATCGTGCCCGCAAGAAAACGCACGTTGGCGTAGCCGAATTGCCCGGCGTGGAACTCCCGGTGGGCTTCGGCCACCGCCAATTGCTCCGGGGTCATGTCGACCCCCACCACCTCGCCGCTGGCCCCGACCAACTGGGCTAGAAGATAGACATCGCGGCCGCTGCCACTGCCCAAATCCAGAACCCGAGCTCCCTCCAGCAAGGGAGGGGCCACCAACCCACAGCCGTAATAGCGCGACAACACCTCGGGATGGATGCGCGCCAGCAAAGGCTTGAGGGCCTCCGGCACACTGCTGCTATCACAGCAGGCGGTGGTGCGCAGGTCCTCGGTGCCCGACAGGGTCGAGCCGTAGTACTCCTGAACAGCGCTTTGCATGGCAGGCCAGGGCAGGGACATCAGGGAAGCGACAGGGATGGCGCCGCTAGGCAACGGCAACCGCTGGGCTTGAGCTAAGCGCCCCGCTGCAACTGGAACCACTGCCCGCGGTACAGCCGAAACAGTGGCCTGCCACCGCGATCCCATCACCGGCGGGATCCCCAACCAACAAATCGGCCAAATGCCGGGGCTTACCCCCCAGGGGCAGACCCAGTTGTTGGTTGAAATCACAGTCGAACAGCTGGCCCTGCCAGTCAACGCTGATCAGCTGGCGGCACATCACCGCCCGCAGATTCGCCTCGCGATGGCTGGCCCGCAGCAGCTCCTGGTAGTTCTCCAATTGACCTTGGGCCCGCAACACCGCCGCAAAGCGCTGAATCGGCAGGTTGGCTAGGGCATAGAGGGCGTTAAACACCACCCCGAAATCGGCTGCCAACACCCGCCGGTAGGTCGCCTCGAGCTCGGCCTGCGGGGGGGGCAACACGGGGCCCTGGGGGTTGAACACCAGATGCAGTTCCAAGCCCGAGCCGCTGTGGCCATAGCCCAGGGCATTGAGCTGTTGCAGGGCTGCAATGCTGCGCTCAAACACCCCATCGCCCCGCTGCCGATCGACGTTGCCTGCGGAATAGCAGGGCAGGGAAGCCACCACGGTGACGCCCTGGGCCGCCAAAAAATCGGCCAAACCCTCCTGGCCTGGCTCCGACAGGATCGTGAGGTTGCAGCGATCAATCACTTCCACACCCATCGCCCGGGCCTCAGCCACCAGCTCGCGGAAGTGGGGATGGAGCTCGGGGGCTCCACCGGTGAGATCCAAGCAGGTGATTCCCCGGACCTGCAACACCTTCGGCACCAGGGCCAAGGTGGCGCGATCCATGCTCTCGGTGCGGGTTGGGCCCGCATTCACATGGCAATGGCTACAGGCCTGGTTGCAGCGGTAGCCGAGGTTCACCTGCAGGGTGGTGAGCTGGCCCCGCTGGATCGAGGGAAACATCAACCCAGTTTGACAGCGCGATTCCCCTTGGAGATGGCCTCTAGAAGCGCAGTGCCACGGGGCGAACAGACCTGGTGAAAGCACCGATCTGGCCTCAGACTGGGCCCATGGATTGTGATCTGCTCGTCATCAGCGCCAGCAATGGCGAAAACCTGAAGCTCGCTGAGCGCTTTGCCAGCAGCGGCCGGCAGCGGGGGATGGGGGCAGCCGTGCTGGACCTCACGGCCCTGGAGTTACCCCTGTTCACGCCCCGGGCCCAAGCCCTAGGGATTCCCCCTGGCATCAGCCCCTTAAGCCAAACCCTTGCCGCCGCTCCCCGTTGGGTGATCTGCGCCCCCGAATACAACGGCGGGATCCCACCGGTGCTCACCAACGCCATTGCCTGGCTTTCGGTGCAGGGCGACGACTTCCGATCCCTGTTCAATAGTCGCCCCGTGGTGATTGCCACCCATTCCGGTGGTGGTGGTCACAGCGTGCTGACGGCCCTGCGGCTGCAACTCGCCTACCTGGGCGCCCATGTGGTGGGTCGCCAACTGGTGAGCAACGGCCAGGCCCCCGCCAAAGACAGCAGCATCGACGACCTGATCGAACGGCTGCGGCTCCTGCCGCCGCCCCTGGCCTGATGCCATTGCTCTTTCGCCCAGCCACCGAGCGCTTCCACACCCAGCTTGATTGGCTGGACAGCTGGCACACATTTTCCTTTGCTGGCCACCACGATCCCGAGTGGATGGGGTTTGGCCCCCTGCGGGTGATCAACGACGACACCATCGCCCCAGGCCAGGGATTTGGCATGCACCCGCACCGGGACATGGAGATCATCACGGTGATGGTGGAGGGGGAACTCAGCCACCGCGATTCCATGGGCCATGCGGAAGTGCTTGCTGCAGGAGAGGTGCAGGCCATGGGCGCCGGCACGGGCGTGGTGCACAGCGAAATCAACCAAAGCGAGCGGGCCTGCCGGCTGCTGCAAATTTGGATCGAACCGAGTTCCGCAGGAGGTCCACCGACCTACGCCCAACAGGCCTTCTCGATTGGCCCCTGCTGGACACCCCTGGTAGGGCCTGGGGCCATGGCCATTCAGCGGCCGGTTCGGCTCTGGCGAGCCCAGCCCCGGGCCGAAGAAACCTTGCCCCTCCCCATGGCCATTGATCACCTGGGCTGGCTCCAGGTGATCAATGGCACGGGCCTGGTGCGGGTGGGCCCAGGGCGCGAACCGATGGCCCTGCAGCGGGGGGATGGCGTCGGCTTTGGCGGTGGCTCTGGCGGTGGCCAGGGCCTTGGCGATGGACCTTTGGAGCTAGTTGAAGCCGGACCCCAAGGCGCCGACCTGCTCCTGTTTGAGCTGGCCTAATCCTGGAGGCCTTCATCCCTTCGGAACGAGCCCGTTAGGGGACGATCGGATCCCAGTGGGCCTGCCAGGCGGCCTGCAGCAGGCGCCGCCGTTGCAGTCGGGTCCAAATATCGGCCTGCCGGAATGTGGGGCGGAGCTGCACCCAATCCCACCAAGCGAGCAAATCAGCTCGCGTGATCAAGCTGAATTCGTCGATCATGGCCAAGCGGGCAAACAGAACGGCCACGAGCACATCAGCCCGGCTGCAGAGGGGGCCAAACAGTCCCTCCCCTGGAGACACCGGCGGTAAAGCCGCGGCGAAATCGCTTACCTCCTGCTGCCGTTGAGCCAATTTCTCTTGGGCACAATCCCTTGAGAAATAGGCCAGTCGCTGGCGATTGAGTTCCGCCTTCGCCCGCAAACTCGCGCCACCATCGACGGCCGCAGCAGCCCGCTTGTCCAGGCTCTGCACCGCGCGCTGCAGCATCGCCGGGAAGACCCTGGCCAGAACCTTGTTGCCGAGCATCCACTTGCCGAAGGTGAGATCCTCAATCGAGATGGCGTAGTGGCCGGCAACCACCGCCCCAATCGGCCCTTGCAACGCCGGCTGGGCATCCATCCAGGCCTCCCCAGCCCGGCCGGCCACCCACTGCAGGATCTCCTGGCTATCCGTGAGCAGCAGACCATCCCCCCGCAAGGTGGGCACGGTCATGTGGGGATTCAGCTGCCGATAGGCATCACTGAGCTGTCGTTTGGCCAGGTGAATATCAATCAGATGGCTGCGGTAGCTAAGCCCGGCCTCCGCCAGGGCCAGCCTGGCCACCATCGAGTAATAGGAGGGTGCTGCATGAAACAGTTCCAACCGGGGGAGGGCCATGGCGTGGTGGAGGATAGGGAGGCTTTGAAAGGGCAGCAAACGATGCTCCCGCATCCCCGCGGCTATCTCACCTTCGCTTGGTGCGGCCTGGTTGGCAACGCTCTGGTGATTCCCCTCACCGTGGCCTTCACCGTGCTGGAACCCACCTGGCGCACCACAAATATCGCCGTGGCAGCAGGAGCTGTGCTGCCATCGGCCGTGGTGGGCCTGGTTGCAAGCCTGGCCCTCATCCGCTGGCGGGCCTGGGGACAAATCCTGGCCATCGTGGCCCTGGCCATGGACCTGGCCGTGGGCGTGCCCTACGGCATCGTGCGCATGGTGCTCCTGGAGCAAGACAGGCCCCTGACAGCCGTTCTCTCAGGGCTCCTCTGGTTAGCCACGACAGCCGCCCTGATCTATTGGTGCAGGCCCAGCATTCACCGTTACCTCACTTAATGGGAGCCGACACCCAACGTTGTCACCACCATCACAGTCAAGCCTCCAAGACATGGTCATGATCAGACCAAGGCGAAGCGGCGCAAACAATGAAAACCCTCCCCACACCTGCCAGCCAACGCCAATTCCGGCTGGTGGACATCCAGGGTGCCCCCCATCCGGTACTCGACGACCTCTACGAATCCCTGGATGCGGCCTGGGGCGAGGCCATGGACTGGTGGCAGACCCAATGGGGAACGAGCCCAGGGCCGGTGGAAATCGGCGTGGAAGTGAGCACCGCCAGTGGCAACTGGCGCACCCTGCGTTATCCAGGCAGCTGAGCTGGCTCCTAGGCCTGGTTCTAGTCACCAGCTGCTGGCTCATTCCCTTAGCCGTAGCACCGAGAGAAGCCGTTGCCCTCGAAGCCCAGACCTGCGCGCCGATCACTGAATCGACGGTTGAAGGCCTCTTTGAGCGCTGGAACCAGGCCCTCGGCAGTGGAAGCCCCGAAACCGTGGCGAAGCTCTACGCGCCAGGGGCCCTGCTGCTGCCAACGCTCTCAGCTACCGACCGGTCCGATCCTGAAGCGATCGCCGATTACTTCACCTCCTTTCTGAAGCGCCAGCCCATAGGCGAAGTGACCAGCCGTCGCATCCTGCTGGGCTGCAATGACGCCAGCGATGCGGGCGACTACACCTTCCAGCTGCATCAGCCAGAGGAGCAGCTCAACGCCCGCTTCACCTTTGTGTATGGCTTTGATGGCCAGGAGTGGCGAATTGTGCATCACCACTCGTCGTTGGTGCCGCAGGCACCACAACCGGCTTAGCCCACCCGAACACCTTTCCAAAAGGCGACCCGGCCTTTGATCTGCTGGGCGGCCTCCTTGGGTTCGGGGTAAAACCAAGCCGCATTGGCGTTGACCTCACCGCCGCCCACCACGTCGTAGTAGTGGGCCGTACCCTTCCAGCCACACACGCTGGTGTGATCGGACGGCTGAATGCAGGCTGGATCGAGGGCGTCTAGGGGGAAGTAGGCGTTGCCATCCACCGTGACGATGTCGTCACTGGTAGCAATCACCTGACCATTCCATTGGGCTTGCACGGGAGGAACGCGGAGTTGGTCAAATTGTGGCGTACTGCCGCAGAACCAAGCCAAATAGCCAGCGGATCCACCGAAACAAACGCCACGCTGCTGGGACATCCCTACAGAGGGTCAGATAGACAGATGCTTGGTGGTGCTTTCAGAAGCTTTCAAACTGGGAATCGAGCCCAAGCTGGAAAGTTGGCTAGGACGGACCCAAGTCAAAAGGCGCACGGTGCCCGCGGGGCAAAAAGCCTGGGAATCTCGCATCGATTCCTATCACGGAGAGATGGTAAAGGTGCTGGAGATGTCCTACGAGGGACTCTCCCAACTGCTGTTTCGGAACCATGCCGAGACGTTGACCATTGCCATTGGAAGCTTCGGTCATTTCAAGGGTTCCGCCGGGGGCAGGCCCTTTGGCTGTGTGCCCAATCGCTTGAGCTGCCTGCTGCTCCCAGAGGAAGTGCTGCAACTGGTGGCGGGCTCGACCCGAATCGCCGGCTTGATCATTCAGGTGCCCGAGCCCTTACTGATTCAGGAATGCATCCGCCAAGACACCCCACGCCCGGATTTGTTGACCCTGGGCGATACACTCCCTGGCCAGGAAGCCCTGCTGCTGGCCTGCAGTCAGCAACTGCTACGCCTGGCTCAAAAACCAGAAAGCAGGGCCAAGGCCCACATGGCTGCTCCCCTAGAAGCCTCGATGCTCACCATGCTGGCGAGCCTGCTGGGCAACAGACAACAAGGGCGCGACGATGCCAGCCAAAATCCCCAGGCGATGCATGTGGAACGGGCCATGGCCTACATGGAACGCCATATGGGGGAGGAGATCTCGCTCCATAATCTGTGCAAGGCCTGCCACATCTCAGCCCGAACCCTGCAGGTGGCATTCCAAACAGTTCGGGGTCGCACGCCCCTTCAGGCCCTGCAGGAGATTCGGCTCACAGGGCTCAAGCAGCTGATCCTGGGCGAACGTGAAATCAGAGAAGCCTGCGCGCAGGTAGGGCTGCCACCGAGTGGCCGCATGGCGGCCAACTACAAGCGACTGTTCGGTGAATTACCAAGCCAAACACGACTCCGCGCCGGCCATGGCATTAATCCGGAAAACGACTCGTGAGTTCCTGAATAAGGGTGCGGTGGGCAACATTGAGGTAGTCCACTTCACGCTTGAGCTTCACGATTTGGCTTTCACAATCGTGAACAGCAAAAACAAGCTTCTGGGCTTCATCACTGAGCTTGTCGATGGGGTAACTACGATCACCGATCGTTAGGGTTCCAGCCTGGGGGGCCTGCCCTGTGGCGGTAGTTTGACCTGGGCTATCAGCTGCCATGGCCGTAGCGGGGAAAGCTTCTGCGTCGATAACAGTGGTGTTGTCCATGGGGAAGAAAAGCGGGAAAGAGGGGAAAAAAGAAAAAGAACGGCACCGAGGGAGGAACCGATAAAGGCAGGGAGATCGCGATCGGGGCCTCATCAGCGGCGATCCGACATGGGCTTAAAGAGGTCTTCAAGGAAATCGAAGACCATGGTGATCACGGGCTTTTCGTGCAAGACAACACGGGCCGTAATGCCCATGCCGGAGCGAAGGGAACTGGCGGGGAAGCCCTTGGGGATGCCACTGGGGTGAATCCGGATCCGGGCGCTATAGGCCTGGGCCTGACCCTTGGAATCGACGGCCGCAGTGGTGGGTGACAACGAATCAACAACCCCCTTCAAGGTGCCGTTCTCATTGGCGGGGAAAGCATCCACCGTGATGTCGGCTTTTTTGCCATGCACGATTGGGGCCGCAAGTTTCGAGGACACCTGCACGGAAGCGATTAACCCTTCGCTTGGGACCACCGTGGCAAGCAATTCACCCTGCTGCACCCGCTGGCCGCTGGCCTGAATGGCAACCTGCTGGAGGGTTCCAGTAATGGGTGAAATCACCACAAATTGCCTGGCCCGTTCACGAAGTTCACGCAGCTGGGTGGTCACATCATTGATCTCAATTTGGCGTTGCAGCACCATGCGCTCTTTGTCTTCAAGCAACGATTGGTAATCAGCCTTGCTTTGAAAGAGATCATTTTCTTTTTCAAGCAATTGGACTTCCTGTACCGATCCCTGCCTCACCAAACCACGCAGGCGATCGGTCAAATTTGCATTGAGTCGAATTTTGGCCCTTGCCTGATCTAATCGGATCGCCATGCCCAGATCATCCCGTTGTCCTTTTTGCTTCAAAAGTGTCAATTTCTGGGGAAGACTCTGGAGCCTGGGCTCCAGATCCTCACGGCCAAGGGTGAACAAAATCTGGCCCTTCTGAACCAGTTGGTGCTGCCGCACATTCACCATCTCAACCTGGGCAGTATCAGGGCTCTTGATGCTGGCCTGGGGCCGCAGTGTTTCAAGTTGACCAGGCAAACTACTGGTTTCCTCGATGCGGCTCACGCAGGACCAACCCAGCAGGGCAACCGAACCCAAGCCCAGGGTCCAAATCAAAGTGCGGCTCCACCTCGGGGGTGGCGTGAGCAACATGTGGTGCCGGGAGCCGTCGTCGCCCTTGCCGGAAGCGCTGGACCCATTGGTTTTCAATAAACTTGTAGGTGTCAATCCCACCTTGGCAAAGTGGGCACTAAAACTGGAAATGAGCTGCTTCATTTAACCTCCGAATTGTTGTTGATAAAGGGCAAAGTAACGACCAGATTGCGACATCAATTCATCGTGGCTACCGATTGAGTCGATACGAGCGTCGTGCATCATCACGATTTGATCGGCATGAATCAGGGTGGACAAACGGTGGGTAATCATCACCAAGGTGCGGCCCCTAGCGTGGTGTCGAAGGTTCTTCACCACCTGCTGTTCCGTATCCACATCGAGGGCACTCGTGGCCTCATCAAGAATCATCAGATTGGGATTTTGAAGAAGCATCCTGGCCAGGGCAATCCGTTGACGTTGTCCGCCGGAAAGCCCCGTCCCCTTTTCACCAACAGGGGTGCTGTAGCCATAGGGCAGGCCCATGATGAACTCATGGGCACAGGCCATCCGAGCCGCCTCTACAACCTGCTCCGTTTCAGCCTCTGGATCGGCCACAGCAATATTGGAATAGATTGAGCCCTCAAAAAGAAGGCAGTCTTGGGGCACAAATCCCAGCTGTCTGCGAAGGGAATAGAGCTCAACCTTGCTCACGTCGAGATCATCAATCAGCACCTTGCCGCGGGTGGGCTCATAGAGCCTGGGGATGAGCTTCAACAAGGTGCTCTTGCCACAGCCGCTCTGGCCAACAAGACCGGTGAAGTTTCCGACAGGAATCTCCAGGCTGACGCCCGATAGCTGGGGGGCGCCTGTGGTGCCATAGGCAAAACTCACCTGGTCAAAGTTGATCTTTCCCTGGATTGGGGGCATGGTGATATTGGAATCTTCCAATTCACCTGTTTCCAAAGGCTGGTTCACCACATCACCAAGCCGCTCCACCGCCAGGGAAACCTCCTGAAAGTTTTGCCAAGTACCGGCGAGTCTCAGAATGGGCTGGGTAACATAACCACTAATGATGCGGAAGGCAATCAAACCTCCCAAGGTCAGTTGGTTTTGTAGAACCAACCAGGAGCCCACAGTAATCACCAAGATGTTGGTTGTCTTGCTAATTAATTGCAGTCCGTTAGAGCTAGCGGTATTCGCCAAGACAGTTCGAAAACCCTTGTTGATGCCATCGAGGTGCTTGTCCTCCCAATTGCGGCGAGCAGCCAGTTCACTGTTCTGCACCTTGACGGTCTGGATACCGTTCAACACCTCCACCATGTAGGACTGGGTTTTGGAATAGGCTTCCGCCCGTTGGCGGATCAGGGTTTGGGTGATCGGGGAGAGACCCAAAATCACAATGAGTAGGAGGGGAATGCTTCCCAACACAATCCCAGCAAGGATTGGCGAGTAGAAGAACATCACGCCGAAGTACAGCATGGCAAACAGGGCATCCAGCACCACGGTGAGGGCCGTTCCTGTGAGAAAGCTGCGGATTTTTTCCAGTTCATTCAAACGACTCGAAAGCTCACCAACGGGACGCTTCTCGAAGTAACGAACGTTGAGGCGCAGCAATCGGGAAATGATCGCAGAACCGAGGTTGATATCGACCCGGTTCGAGATTTCCATGAATTGGAAGGTGCGCAAACTGCTGAAAACAAGCTCCAGCACCATGAACAGCACCATCACCACCGCAAAACCACCAAGGGCATTGGATGATCCCTGCCCAATCACCCGGTCGATGATTTGCTGGAACAACAGCGGTGTGGCCAGGGCAAACAACTGGGCGAGGAAACTGGCAATGAACACCTCCACCAGCCCGACTTTGTAACGGCTCAGGTAGGGCAAAACCCAAGCCAGCCCAAAGCGCTTCTGCGGTGTATTACGGCCGGAGCTGATCGCCACCGCCCGCAAATTGGATCCGAAGTGATCGACCAACTGCTGCTGCGGCAAGCGTTGGATCGGACCTGCAGGATTGAGCAGCAGCAGCCCGGAGCCATTGGCTTCCACGATCAGGCTGGGGTTGTGGTCTTCATCCAGGATCACTGCAGGGGTGGGGAGGCGGCTTGCCTCCGTGGGCCGGAACACCACCACCCGCCCGTCCAACCCCAGTTGGTCGGCCACGTTGATCACCTGCTCGAGGCTGGCACCACCCTTGCTGTCGGCAAGAAACTGGCCCGCCCGGCGCAGGTTGTCGCGACGAATCGGCAGGCTGTAGAAGCTCGCCAACATCGTGAGTACGGCGGCATGGCATTCGGCTGGGGTCGTGCCACCCACCGGCCGATAGCCCAGCTGACGCACTTGGTTGGTGAGGCGGCGGGTCGACTGATCCAGCTCAGGGGGCTGGGGCAGGCCACGGGCGGGCGCTGCAACTGGAATTGGCCTGGCTGGGGCCAGGGCGCGGCTGGGGGAGGAGAGCACCGCCCGATCAGGACCAGCCCGATCAAACCCGGCCCGATCAGCGCCGGCCCAGGTCAACACCCTGGGGTTGCGATCACCCAAAAACGACCGCAGGGATTCGCCGGTGACCAATTGGCCGTAACGGAAGCCCTCCTTGGAGCGATCGGCGTAGATGAGGGGAGAGCCGTCACCGTTTGGGGGCACGGGGCTCCCTGGGGATAGGAGTTGCCAACGCCGCAGGTAGATCTCTGGGGTCTGCTGATCAGCCGGCAAATTCAGACCCAAACCATTGACCAACCTCTGGATCAGGGGCAACTCACTGGGGGAGAGTTCGTGCTGGAGCAGGTCGAGCACGGCCTGTTCCAGGTCGGGATGGAGGGGCAACGGGCCCAACACAATCGCCTCACAGGCGGAGGAGGCAATCAGCTCTTCACTGAGTTCGGGATCAAGCAGGGTGAGCACCCCACAGAGGTAGGGGCCCTCAGGACGCAAAACCGTAAGGGAACCGAATTGGCGCTCGGGATCAAGAATCCGGCAATGGCCTTGAAGAACAAGCAGCACTTCCGGGCTTGCGGATCGGGTCTGGAGAACCGCTCCTGCCGGGAAATGACGGCGTTCACATCCCAGGTGATCCGCTAGGGATTCCAGGACTTGGGCATGGGCGCTCGTGAGTTGCATCAAGCAGTTGACCCTGCAACCAGCCCATGAGCTGTTGCAAATCGGTCTGGAGATCGCTGCAAATCTTCGACTTAAAGCTCAGCTCCTCGAGGAATTTGCGCGTATGTGCGTCGTATTCACTGTCGAAGCGATACTCGAGACGAATCAGGGTGTGCCATTGGTCGGCCTCGAAGGGGCCAATCAACTGACCAGCCTGGGCCGTGCGCAAACGGCTGGCGATTTCCGGGTGGGGCGTGGTGAGATCCACCGGCCCAACAATGCCCTGGGTTTTGGCCTCCGGACCACTGGAATGGAGGCGTGCCGCCTCACCAAAACCCAGCTCACCGGCCTCAATCGCGTAATACAACTCCCGGCAGAAGCAGGGATCTTCCACCCGCAGAAGGCTGTAGAGAACCCGATCGAGTTTGTCTTTGTAGCGCAAATAGAGGGATTCACCGCTCGTGGTGATCAGTTGGCTGCGCAATTCCCCGCGGCGGTAGTCATGGATCGCCTCAGCCAGGAAGTCGTTGGGGCCCATACCCCGAAGCAAACACCACCGTTGACGATCCTCCTCGCTGGAGAGGTTGTGCTCCGTGCAGTATTGGCTCACAGCCTCCATTGCAATGGCCTCTGGCGCTGAGAGATCGTCCCGTTGGGACACCACCACCCGTTCCTTGAATTGGCGCAGAAAGGGTTCGGCCAGGTCAAAGCGAAACAACAGGGCAATGAGGTCTGTGCTTGTGACATCCGCCAGGGTCGCCAGCAGGGTTGTATCGGGGGGCTCAACGGCTGGGGGCTCAACGGCTGGGGGCTCAATGGCTGGGCCTGGGCTAGGCGCCAGGGGACGGGTCATCAGAGAGGGCTGGTTCATGGGAATCGGCACGCAACGGGGGGTCTGCAGGGATTAGGCCTTGAGCCAGGGCAACTCGCCACCGAGCTGCACATGGCAATGGAGCAATTGGGTCACCATCACGGCATCGGCCATCGACTGGTCGACCGCTAGGGCCTGGGTCACGGCCTGCTGGAGCTCAGCCAGGGAAGCCCTAATGCCAGGGGCGCCCGGGCCCCTGCACTGGGTCGCCACGCTGTCCAACCAGCCAATCCAATCCACATCGTCATCGCTCGAGGTGAGCACGCGATCCAGCTTGCGGCTGATATCGGCAAGCAGTTCGCCTGGATAGGGAATGGCCTCCAGCACGGCTCTGAGGGGTTCATCGCCATGAAGGCCCCCTACGCCGATGGGAGGGTTGTTGGCTTGGTCGACATCACCCTTGGGATCGTCTTCACCCTTGAAATCGTCAACCAGGGTGAGTTGGCCCCTGCGGAGTTGAAGGATCAGGGGAATGCTGTTGCCATCGGGGCGGCGTAGTCGCAGGTTCCATTCACTTTCCAGTTCAGGATTACGGCGCTGCACCTGAATCGACTGGCCAAGTTTGGAATCCAGCAGCAAGGAGCGCAGGCCCCGCTCACCACCACCCGGCATGGTGATCATGGCCAGCAACAGCCCAGCCAAACTGCCGGGATTGTTGAAAGCCCCAATCAAGTGGTCCAACAACCCCTTGAGGTCGTTGGGGTCGTCGGGGTTGGCGGGTCGGTGGGGCCGCTGCCCCCGCCGGCTGTCGTCATCCT
>CAMDSS010000021.1 GCA_945907085.1 Cyanobium sp. NIES-981
ACCCTGGTGAAACAGCTCAATACCCTCAAGGCCTCAGCCAAAACTCCTGCCAAGCCGGGTGTGCAGGCCTACAGCCCCACGGGTGCCAATTTGCCCTCAGCCCTGCCCAATAACTAGGGGGGTTGCATGAGTTCCCTCTGGCGAAGCAAGCCCTGGTGGTGCCAGCCCTGGACCATCCTGCTCACCGGCATAGCGGGGATAACTGGAAGCTGGCTGCTTTTGCACCGCTGGTGGATTTCAGCCCCGGTGGCCCTGGCTGTGTTGCTGTGGTGGTGGCTCTTTTTGGTGGTGGTGCCGAGGGCCTACCAAGCTGAACGAAAGGAAGGAGCTGACTAGGCGACTGGCTGCATCAGGCCACCACCAGGGCTGGAATCGTCGTCGTCGTTGTTGTTGCCAGGGTTGTTCATCGTGGCCATCAAGACAAGGCCGACCAGCCCAACCAGGGCGGAGGTTAGGCCGGTGCCAAATTCGAAGCCTGAGCCGATATCGAGGAGTTCACCCATGGCCCAGCCGTTAACGTTCTCAGAATCGTAACGAAGGTTTGCGCTCGCCCGTGAGGTGCCCCTCAGCGCTCAGGGTCCCTAGACAGTCAGGACCGCTTCGTTTTGGGCCTTGAGTTGCTCGATGCGCTGGGCATCGGTGAGGCCATCGGAGCCGGGGATTTGTTCTGCCATCAGATTCAGCCAGTCCATCAGCTGCTCCAACTGCTTCTCCATGGGCAGCATGCCCAGGCCCCTGGCGAGCACCTTGGCCGTGCTGCCCGATCCGGCCTGGAAGACCAGGCGGCCATGGAGGTGGGTGGGAAGGGCCTGGCGCAGGTTGCGGAAGGCGGGTTCTTCCATCGGTGTTTCTAGGGCGATGTTGGGCTTTTCAGGCTTGATCCGCGAGAAGCCGCAGCGCTTGGCCACCAACTTGAGTTGCATCAGCAGGAGGAGTGATTGCACCGGTGCTGGGATGGCGCCGTACCGGTCGACCCAGCCAGCCGCCAGCTCCACCAGGTTCTCCTTGGAGGTGCAGTCGGCCGCCTGGCGGTAGGCGGTGATTTTTTCGTCGTTTTCGGTGATCCAATCGCCCGGGATAAAGGCCGTCACCGGCAGGTCGATTTGGGTGTCTTCGACGGCGGGGATGTCTTGACCCTGGATCTCGGCGAGGGATTCCTGCAGCATCTCCATGTAGAGGTCGAAGCCAATGGCCTCCATCTGGCCGCTTTGCTCCACCCCCAGCAAATTGCCCACGCCGCGGATCTCCATATCGCGCATGGCCAGCTGATAGCCGCTGCCAAGTTGGGCGAATTCCTGGATGGCCCTAAGCCGTTGGCGGGCCGCTTCTGAAAGCGATGCGTTGCCTGGATAGAACAGCCAGGCGTGGGCCTGGATGCCGCTGCGTCCCACCCGGCCGCGCAATTGGTAGAGCTGGGCCAGACCGAATTTGTGGGCGTCCTCGATCAAGATCGTGTTCACCCGGGGGATGTCGAGGCCGCTCTCCACGATGGTGGTGCAGAGCATCACATCGGCTTCGCCGGCGTTGAACGCCACCATGGCGCTCTCGAGTTCTCCCTCGGCCATCTGGCCGTGGGCCACCAGCAATTTGAGCCCGGGGATCATCGCCCGCAATTGGCCGGCCACATCCTCGATGCCCTCCACCCGGGGGACCACATAAAACACCTGGCCACCCCGATCCAGCTCCTGGCGCAGGGCACTGCGGACGGCCTCCTCATCAAGGGCCGAGAGATGGGTTTTGATCGGCCGGCGCAGGGGCGGCGGCGTGGTGATCAGGCTCATTTCCCTCACGCCCGACAAGCTCATGTAGAGGGTGCGCGGAATGGGGGTGGCTGAAAGGGTGAGGACGTCGACGTCCTTACGCAGGGCCTTGATCTTTTCCTTTTGATTCACCCCAAAGCGCTGTTCCTCATCCACCACCAACAGGCCCAGCTGCTCGAAGCTGGTGTCCTTGCTGAGCAGCTGGTGGGTTCCCACCACTACGTCCACGGTGCCCGCTTTCAGCCCGGCCAGGATGGCTTTGCGCTCGGCCGCCGTTCGAAAGCGGTTGAGTAGGGCCACTTTGAGGGGATAGGGGGCAAAGCGTTCGGACAGGGTGCGCCAATGCTGTTGGGCGAGCACCGTGGTGGGGGCAAGCATCGCCACCTGTTTGCCTGCCGTGACTGCCTTAAACACGGCGCGGATCGCCACCTCCGTCTTGCCAAAGCCCACATCGCCGCAGACCAGCCGGTCCATGGGCTGGTCCCGTTCCATGTCGCGCTTCACCTCGCTGATGGCCTTGAGTTGGTCGGGGGTGGGTTCGTAGGGGAAGGAGTCTTCCAGCTCGTTTTGCCAGGGTCCGTCGGGGGGAAAGGCAAAGCCAGGGGCCTGATGCCGCTCGGCATAGAGCTTGACCAGGTCCATCGCCACCCTGCGGATGGCCTTTTGGGCCCGTTCCTTCGCCTTGGTCCAGGCGGTACCGCCCATCCGATTGAGCTCGGGCGGGGCATCGGTGGTGGCCCGGAAGCGCCCCAGGCTGCCCAGTTGGTCGGCCGCTACCCGCAGCAGGCCATCGGCGTATTGCACCACCAGGTAGTCGCGGGACTCTCCACTGATGGCGAGCTTTTCGAGTTTGAGGAATTTGCCCACACCGTGGTTGCGGTGCACCACAAAATCCCCGGGCTGCATTTTGTTGGGGTCCACCGTGCGGCTGGCGGCCTTGCGGCGGCGCCGCACGTAGCCCGTGGCGGCCAGGGAGTGTTGGCCGAAAAATTCCCGATCCGTAATCAGCACCAACTTCCAGGCTGGTAGCTGCAGCCCTTCCAGCTCGGCAGTGCCCCTGGTCTTCAGGGCTACGGGGGTGTGCTGTTCGATCAGGCGCTCAATGGCTGGTGTGTCAGCCGGGTTGGGCACAAACCGGGTGATGCAGTCGTGCTCTTCCAGCAGGGCCACGGCCCGGCTCGGCTGGGCTGAGAGCAGCCAAACCCTGGCTTTCTCAGCGGTAAAGCCCTTCACCAGGCCCGCCAGCTTGCCGAAGGCATTGGGGTAGGCCGGCACGGAGCGGCTGGCCAGATCAAAGCTGTTGGGATGGCTGTCCGTTTCAAACAGCTCGGCCAGGTCAAAACCGCCAAAGGTCGCGAGTTGATCGATGGCTATTTGGGGATCCCGGTGCAGGGTGATGGGCAGCTGGGGGTGCTCGCTGGCCAGGTCGGTGCCGTGGTCCTGGGCATGGTCGAACCACTGCTGGCCATGGGCAAGGCAATGGCGCCTTTCATCCACCGCAATCAGGGTGTGGGCGGGGAGGTAATCGAGCAGGGAAGCGGGTTGGCTCCAGGCCAGCCCCATCAGGCGCCGCATCCCCTCCGGGGTACCGCCTTCGAGCAGCTCATCGGTGGCTTTGGCCCCCAGCAGATCCTCGAGACCATCGGGCATGGTGTCGCGGAGGATGTCGGCGATCAGGGGGGCGTAGCCGGTGGGGGTGAGGCGCATCACCTCAATGGCGTCGAGGGAGCGCTGGCTGGCGGGGTCGAATTCCCGCAGTTTTTCCAGTTCGTCGCCGAACAGCTCAAGCCGCACGGGCAGCTCTGCGCTCACGGGGAACACATCGACAATGTCGCCGCGGCGGCTCCAGCTGCCCTCCTGTTCAATCGTTGAGACCCGTTCGTAGCCAAGGCGGGTGAGGGTTGCTGCGAGCTGCTCGAGATCGAGCACATCCCCCTTGCGCAAGCTGAAGCATTGGGCCGCCAGGGCCGCAGGGGGAGGCAGGTGGGGTTGGAGGGCCCGTTCGGTGGCGACCACCGCCAAACCCTTGGAGGCCCCAGCGGCATCCCCCTTGCCTGGGCCATCCATCCATTCGCTGAGCACCTGCAGCTGACCCCAGGTGATCTCACTGGTGGGATCAAGCGGTTCGTAGGGCGAACCTTCGCTGGTGGGATACAGCTGGCAGCTGCTCCATCCCATCAACTCCAGCAGGGATGCCCAGCGGCCCGCTTCTTCCAGGGTGGGCACGATCACCAGGAGGGGAGCCCCCGCCGATCGGGCTAGGGCACTGCTGATCAGCGCCCGGGCCCCCCGGCCAGCTCCGCTGAGCCGCAGCCGATCAGGCCGCAGGCTGCGTTCCAGCACCTCCCCGGTGAGGGGCACCTGCTGCAGCTGGCGCACCAGGGGGGAGAGGGGCATTGGAAGGCGAAGAAAGATGCCTTGATCTTCGCAACTGGGGTTGGCTGGCAAAGTTGGTCTTGCCTGCGGGGTGCCGTCCATGGCGATGAACCGTTTCCCCATCAAGGCCCTGCTTTGCTTTGCCCTGCTCGTAACGGCAGCTCTGTTGTCGTGGAAGCAGCAGAGCCAAGGCACTGGCCCCCTTGGCGAACCAGGGGTCACGATCACCAGGGAGGCCCGCTCCAGGCCCGCGTCAACGTTGGGAACTCCTGATCAGTTTGGGCTCAACGACGTTTTGGAACAGTTGGCTTTAGCCGACCAGCAATGGGTACCCAAAGCCGAACGTTTGGCTAATGGATCGACCCGTTTTAGCTACAAGCGCCATGCCGGCGAGCCAAGCCTCTCGATCGATCAGATCAGAGCCTTGATGGCCAGTCCACCAACCTTTTTGATGGAACGCCAATCGATCTCCAGGATTTGGCAGATTTTGGAGCGAGCTGGGGTGGCGATCCGTTTAACCCAGCCCCGGAAGGATGGTGCCGCGGGTGAGTGGGATGCCAAGGCAAGGACCCTACGCATTCAGCCAGAACTCCTTGGCAAGGGCAGTAGGGAATTTGCTCGGGTGTTGAACCATGAGGCCATTCATGTTGCCCAAAGCTGCAAACGTGGATCCCTTACTGCCTATCCTGAATTGATTGGCTTGCCAAACGATCTGCCCCCCGCCCTGGAATTTATTCTTCAAAATCCCCAGTATCGAAATACGTCCCTTCTGGCCAAAAGCTTGGAACGGGAAGCCTTCGCCAATCAGGCAGATCTTGACGTTGGTCCTTCCTTGCTGCAGACCTACTGCTTCTAATGCCCGAATTGTTCTGCCACTACTATTTTCGGTTACTGGTATGAATGGTTGACGGCAATTACTACTATTAATTACTGCTGTCAATGGGTGGTGCTCCGACGACTGCAAAACTCGACTGCGATCTTTCAGTTCTTGGGATGGGATTGATTGACTGGCGTCTAGTCCATTATGCATCGTGATGAGGTTGATGTTGTTAGCCCAGCATCAGGATTGCGCTTAAAGCTTGTCCAGGGGCGGAGCCGCTGGTTGTGCTTAGGCGCTTTGGTGGCCATTTGGCTAATCGATAGTTCGCTCTCCAGCGTGCTGCTAAGGAGTGACATCATCGGCGATCGTATGCAGGATTTCGATCTCCTTTTTGAAGAGTTTAGTGGCTACCTGTTCTTCGTAGTTACCTCGGTGATGGCGTTCGCCGTGCTGCGGCCTTTGCCCCGGCTTGTGATTCCCATGGCCAGCATCTACTCGGCCTTTGCTGTAGCCCAGTTGATTGCCAACGTCCTGTCAATGGTGCTCACAGCCCATGTCAAGACAGGTATCGGCCTAACAGAGCTATGGGATGTGGCAGCCGTTTATGTAATGTCCGTCGTGGTTTTTATGGTGGTCTACCTGTTGTTTGATGTCACGACCCCAGGGGGTGCTTTCGTTTGGCCTTCCCGGGAGGGTCAAGAGCCTCCTGAACCCCATTTGATTGATTATTTGTTTGTTTCGCTCAACGTCAACTCCACCTACGGGCCCACCAGTGAGGCGGTGATGTCGCGGGGCTGCAAGTTGGTGATGGCTCTACAAACCCTATTGTCAGTCTTAATGCTCACCGTGTTGATTGCCCGAGCTGTTGGTGCCACTACCTAATGGTTTTGGGTTTAGGCGCCCATTAGTTCTCCCTCGAGAAGCATGTTGAACTGAAGCAGTTGGGTATCGTTCAGTTGCTGTCGACTTGAAAGATTGAAGTGTTGTTCGAGATAGCTTCTTCCCCTTGATGCATCCCATTGCAATTGGCCAAGCAATTGGTCACATTGGCTGAGCAGGTCTTTGCGGCGCAGCGGTACCGGAGCGTTACCAGGATTGGCCCCGGGACTGAGGGCCTCAAGGGCTTTGAGATAGGCGACAAGGTCGACGTAGCTGGTGAGGCGATTGCGGCTGGGATGGTGAAAAGCCCTTTCCAGATAGATCCCTTCCTCCTCCCGGCTCCAACCCAACCGTTGCAGTTGCAGGTCCAGGCCCGCCAGTTCGCTACTCCAGTCCTCGGGCTCGCTCCCCTGCTCCTCTGAGGGAGGTTCCAGCTTTTGAAACGGAGGCAGTTTGGGTTCGATGTCGTTGGGCGCTGCCGCTGGGGCGGGTACTGCTTCAGGTGTTGGGGCAGGTGCTGGAGCTTGGCTGGCGATCACTGCGGGGATCGCTGCGGGGATCGCTGCGGGGATGTGGGTCTTTGTCTGGGGTTCGCTGAGGGACTGGGGCCTGGCCTGGAGCTGGCTAGGGGGCTGGCTAGGGGGCCGGGGAATTGGTTCTGGCTGGGTTGCAAGCCTGGCCAAGAGCCTCGTGCTGGCTCGATCTTCCGCTTCCTCGGCCGTTGGGGCTTCCCCAAGGGCGCTGCCGAGGCATTGGTCGTTGGCCAACGCGCGCACCTGAACCACCCGCTTGCCGGGTTCGGCATGCACCAACTGGGCCTCGAGCTGCATGGCTAATGGGCTCCTCGAGCCAACGGACTTCCTAGAGTGGACCCTCCTCAGGCCCGCTGCAGCATTTTGGAAGCGGAGTCGATCCAATCGCTAACCCCCCTGCTTCAGCAAGCCGATCAATGGGCCGAGGTGCTGGTGCTCCTGCCCTTGCTGGTCGCGCTTGAAATTGTCCTTTCGGCCGACAACGCCATCGCGCTTGCCGCCATCGCCCGCGGCCTCGACGATCCGGCGAGTCAGCGCCAGGCCCTCAACCTCGGCCTGGCCCTTGCCCTGGTCTTTCGCCTCGCTTTGATTGTGGCGGCCCAGTGGGTCTTGAACTTCTGGCCCCTGCAGCTCCTGGCTGCCGGCTATTTGTTTTGGCTCTGTGGCACTCACCTGATCAAGGTGTCGGCACCCTCGCCGGTGGGAGTGAGTGCTCCAGAGGATGGCGTGGCTCCAGCCGATCTGAATTCAGGAGCCAATCTCAGTCCCATGGCCGAACTGGAGCCTGGGCCTGAGGCGATTGGGAACCCAGCCCCAGGGGGCCTGGTTGGCGTCGCCAAGGGGCTGTCGTCGGTGGTGATCACCTTGGCCCTCACCGATTTGGCCTTCTCCCTCGACAGTGTGGCGGCAGCTGTGGCGGTGACCGATCGGTTGTTGCTTGTGATGGCCGGAGGGGTGCTCGGGGTGGTCGCCCTGCGGTTAACGGCAGAATTGTTTATCCGCTGGCTTGAGCAGTACCAACACCTGGAAACCGCCGGTTACTTGGCCGTTGGCTTTGTGGGTTTCAGGCTGCTGTTGCGGCTGTTTCTTCCTGATTTCGATCTGCCGGAATGGTCGTTGTTGCTTCTGGTTGCTGTTCTGTTTGCTTGGGGTTTCTCGAAGCGCAATCCCCTTGAGGCGGCTGAGCTCCCCGATAGCGCTGGAGGCTGATGCGGATTGAGTTGCGCCAGAGCGGCAACGACTCGCTGCTGACAACCTTTGAGGTGGAGGCCCTGGCCGATGTGCCCCAGCCTGGACGCTGGTTCATCGTTGAGAACCAGAGTTACTTGGTGTTGCAGCGGAGCCACCGCTACAAATTGACTGATGGCATTTACACGCTCGCTTCCGTTGCTTTGCAGGTGAAGGCCCAGGCCCAACCCAAGGACGCCCGCTGGTGGAGCAACCAATGGGTGATTGGTGATCCCAGTTGCCACTTCAATGCGCGCAGCCCCCTACTGCGCTGCGCCGTGTTTCCCGATGGTCCCTGCGAGCGCTGTGCACACTTCCAACCCCATGGAATGGCTTGAATGCCGATTGGTTAAAGGTCACGGGGTGGCCTCGGGCCTGGGTGCGGCTAACCCCTATCCCGCCGGCACGATTGAGCTGCAGCGCCCCTACTTCGCTGCCCTTGGGCTTGATCTCAGTGCTTGCTTCAAGGGCACCCTCAACCTCTCGGTGGCACCGCTGGAATGGCGCCTCCACCATCCCGACCATTGCTTCGAGCACCTGACTTGGACGTCCTTGCATCCACCGGAGACCTTCAGCTTTTGGCGGATTCAGGTGCGTCGCCTGGGGAGCGGTCCCGATGGCTTGACTCCAGACCATTCGTGTACCGAGCTTGTTCCGGCTTGGATTTATCTGCCAGATCCCTCAACCAAGGTGCGCCATTTCCAGCCGTCGATGGTGCTGGAGGTTTTGGCACCCCCCTTGGGCCCAGTGGCCGTTTGGGACCGTTTCGCCCTGGGGGTTGATCCAGCCAAGGTGGGCTGCCTCGATGGGGTTCGGCTGAGGGCCCAGTTGCTGGAGTTCCTGAAGTTTCGGGTGCTTGCTGCCCAGTCGGAATTTTTCGCAGATTGGCGCCCAAGTCCTGGTGAAGCGATTGATCCCCGGTTGTTCCGCTCCTGGTTGGGGGGATGCCTGCCCGAGGTCCTGGCCTTGGGCGATGCCGATCTGCTGGCCACCTGTGCCAAGGCCTGGGATCTCTACGGCCCCTAGGGTGGAGAGATCCGATTGTTAGCGCGATTTCGCAAGCCGCTCCTGATTTCGCCTCCCTTGGGTTGGGGGAGCCGATTCTTAAGGCCGTAGCCGAGAAGGGCTATACCAAGCCCTCCCCAATCCAGGGCCAATGCATTCCTGCGGTTCTGGCCGGCCACGATGTGATGGCCGCTGCCCAAACGGGCACCGGCAAAACCGCCGGCTTCACCCTGCCGATGCTCGAGCGGCTGCGCCATGGGCCCCCTGCCCGGGCCGGGATTGTGCGGGCGCTGGTGCTGACCCCCACCAGGGAATTGGCGGCCCAGGTGGCGGAGAACGTCAAGGCCTATGGCCACTACCTCGATCTGCGCAGTGACGTGGTCTTCGGTGGGGTGAAGATCAACCCCCAGATCACCCGCCTGCAGCGGGGAACCGACATCCTGGTGGCGACCCCAGGTCGGTTGATGGACCTCCATCAACAAAAGGCCCTGCGCCTGGATCGGGTGGAGATCCTGGTGCTCGATGAGGCCGACCGCATGCTCGATATGGGCTTCATCCGCGACATCCAGAAAATCCTGGCGTTGATGCCCCCCAAGCGCCAAAATCTGCTCTTTTCAGCCACCTTCTCAGGGGATATTCGCTGCCTCGCCACTGGCCTGTTGCACCAACCGGTTCAGCTCCAGGCCACCCCTGAAAACCGAGCGGCCCCCACGGTGGAGCACCTGCTGCACCCCTGCGACATGGATCGCAAGCCCGATCTGCTGAGCCACCTGATTCGGGTCAACGACTGGCAGCAGGTGCTGGTGTTTTCCCGTACGAAGCACGGGGCCAATCGCATGGCCGAACGCCTCACCAAGGAGGGGATGGCGGCATCTGCCATCCACGGCAACAAGAGCCAGGGCGCCCGTACCCGGGCCCTCTCCGATTTCAAAAGTGGGGCCCTGCGGGTGCTGGTGGCCACGGATTTGGCGGCCCGCGGTATCGATATCCACCAGTTGCCCCACGTGGTCAACCTGGATCTGCCCAACCAGGCCGAAGACTATGTGCACCGGATCGGGCGGACGGGTCGGGCCGGCCACAATGGCCATGCTATTTCCCTGGTGGCGGCAGAAGAAGTTGAGCTGCTTCGGGCGATTGAGCGCCTGATCGGCAATCCCCTGCCCCGTCAGGAGGTTGTCGGCTTCGAACCCAAGGTTCTCAAGGCTGCCCCCCTCGATCTCAGTGGCGGCCGGGGCAAGGGCCGTCGTCCGAGCTCGGGAGCGCGTGGACGCAGCAGCCATCCTGGTGCGGGCCAATCTGCGCCGAAACGGACCGGACGTCGTCCCTCCGGTGGTCGCTAGGAGCCACCCCACTTCGGGTGATCCCTAACGGTGAGAACTGCAGCGACGAACACAGTGGCTTTGCGGTTACTGGGCTCAGATGGATGTTTCCGCCCGACGAGAATGCCCTACGAGCCCGGATCACCCGAGTGCCGTGTGCTGATCAGTTGCAAGAGCCAGATTGAGTCCATGCTCCTCGCCCTCGACCGTCTCGATAACAGCCAGCACATCCGCGACCAGCTGGTGTCCGTGCACAACCAGCTGGAAGGACTGCATGCCCTGCACCGCAAGGTGGTCTTAGAAAAACAGCCTGTTAGTCCTGGCTGCTGATGGTGTCGCCGCAAGCCCCACCTGTGGGGGGCCCAGTGATTGAAGCTTCTGCGGCCAGGTCCTGGCAGGTGGCGTAGGCGCAGGCCAGGGTGGGGACCTTGCGCCGGTGGGTGGGCCTTCTTTGCAGACCCACCACGTAGGAACCGGTGGTTTCCCTGTAAATCATGCAACCGTTGCCGGCTTCATTCACAAAAGACAGGTCGCTGGCCATGGCTGCCCCTCCATCGGTGTTTGTCTTGCTCTAGGCGGGACCGCCGGGAGCATGCAAGTGAGTAAGTGCTCATCAAAGCCGTCTCAGCCGAATTGTTGGCCCGGGGATGGAGCCAGTTGTTGGATCAGCGATTGGCCTGTGGCCGAAGCCTTGCCCTCCAGTTGACCAGAGCGAAGCAGCAGGGGGCAGCCACCGGTGGCAATCACCAAGCCAACCCCCTCCTCGATGGCTAACACCGTGCCCGGGGCATGCTCGCGCCGTTCTGATTGTGGGGAAACGCCCGTATGCGGGTCCAGGCCCCATTGGTCGGCCAAGGCTCTGGCTTCCGGGCTGAGTTGGTCGCGGAGCCGCTGCACAAGAGGTTCGGTGGCCAACAGCTTGAGCCGCTTGCCGGCCCAGGGGCTATGGGCCCCGGGATAGAGGCCCATCACCTTGCGGTGCAGCGCCAACCCGCTTTGGCTCCAGTCGAGTTGAAAGTCGTCTTTCACCAGCTGGCGGGCGTAGGTCATGCCCAGCTCACTTTGGCTTTGGAGCCCCAGGCGGGCCCAGCGTTCCGCCTGGCTGCCTGGCCCAGCCTGTTCAATCACGGGCAAGGCTTCCACCAGCAGGGAGCCGGTGAGGCCTGCGAGGGCTTCGGCCAGGTGGTGGGCGTTGTGGAGAAGGCCTATGGGCAGGCTGCGTTCGAGTAGCACCGGCCCGGTGTCGAGGCCCTCTTCCATGGCCATCACCCCCACGCCCGTCTGGCTGTCACCTTCCAGCAAGCACCACTGGATTGGGCCCGCTCCTCGCCAGCGGGGCAGCAGGGATCCATGGCCGTTCCAGCAGCCCAAGGGGGGTTGGGCCAGGATCGCTGGGGGCAGGATTTGGCCAAAGGCCACCACCACGTAGGCATCAGCTCCGAGGGCCGCGAGTTGCTCCTGGCAGGCGAGATCCTTGCGGATGCGCTCCGGGGTGAACACCGGTACGCCCAGTTCCAGGGCCCGGGCTTTGACGGGGGAGGCAACCAGTTCCTTGCCCCGTCCCCGGCGTCGATCCGGTTGGCTCACCACCCCCACGAGTTCGTGGCCAGCTTCCACGAGGGCATTCAGGCTGGCTACGGCATAGGCGGGGGTTCCCCAGAACAGGATCCTCATGGGGTGCAGCTGGTGTTGGGCCTAGGCCTCGCCGGTGATGGAGAGTCCGTCCACCCACACATGGGGACAGAGGCCATCGGGTGTGACTTTGGCTGGGCCCTCGAAGCCCACCAGGCCCTTGAGCAGGGTGCGGATGTCACCGGCCACGGTGGCGGCTTCGATGGAACGGCGTTGGCCGTTCTGGATCAGCCAGCCATCAAAGGGCAGGGAGAAGGACCCTTGGCTGGCCTTGACTCCGGCATGGAGGGCGGACAGCGACTCAATCAGCACCAGGGGGCTGGCTTCACCCAAGTGATTGAGGCCCTGTTGGCCGCCATCGCTGCCGGGGGTGGCACTGATTTCAAACCAGTCGGGACCCACCGACACCTTGGAGCCCATGCCTGCGTGGCCCGTGGGCGCGACCCCAAAGGCCCGGGCCGTGGCTTCTGAATGCAGAAAGTGCTGGATCACGCCGCCCTCCAGGAGGGCCAGGGGCTTGGTGGGGGTGCCTTCTCCATCAAAGGCCGAGGCGCCGACGTTGCCCGGGTTGAGGCCGTTGTCGTGGATGGAGAGAAACGGTGCCGCCAGTTGTTGGCCCAGCGACTCCTTGCTGCTCAGGCTCACCCCATCGAGGATGGCCCTGGCGTTAAACAGGCTGCTGAAGGCGCCAACCAAATCCAGGAAGGCTTCCGGACTAAAAACGCAGGTGTAATGGCCGGTGTCGATGGGGGCGTAGTCCAGGTGGGAGATGGTGCGCTCGGCCGCCTCGTCAATGCAGCCGGCAATATCGAGGTCTGAGGCTCCATAGGCCAACCGCACGGCACCGCCGCTGCGGGGTTTGCGGCCGGTTTCCTCAGCCCGGGCATACAGATAGATGCTGGCCGTGGTGAGCTGCTGGTGGCGGCAAGCGCCATCACTGTTGAGGTACAGCCTCTCGCTGCTGCGCTGGGCCAGGCCGTTGTAGGGAACCGTACCAATGGCCTGGTGGCGATCCAGCAGTTGGCGCTCGGCATCCTTGAGGGTGGCGAGCAGGTGGAGAATCGATTGGGGCTGGTGGATCGGTTGCTCCAGGGTCGCCAGCGGTGCTGTGGCCAGGGGCGAAAAGGCTGGGGTCTCATCGGCATTGCCGAAGGCACTGGCATCGCGGGCACCTTCGAGGGCCTTGGCTAGGCCTGGGTCCGAGAGATCGGACGTGCTGGTCACTCCCACGAGTCCGTCGCCGTTCCAGACCCGCACGGTGATGGCACTGCGCTGGGCCCCCTTCATTTGCTTGGCCTCGCCCCGATCCACCTGAACCGACGTATCGGTGCTGCAGGACGCGCCCAGATCCCATTGGTTGATCCCCGCACCGCGGGCAAGCTGCTCGAGGCGATCCCTGAGCTGGATGGGGTTGAGGCTTTTGGAGTTGGCGCCCACCTGGGCGTTGGAGTGGGAGTCCATGGTTAGCGGCCCCCCACGGTGATGGAATCCACCTTGATGTGGGGTTGGCCCACTGTCACAAAGATGCTGCCGCTCACCGAACCACAGAAGCCAGCGGCCAGCTCGAGGTCGTTGGCGCACATCGAAATCCGAGGCATCACCTCCTTGGCTTCGCCAATCAAGGTGGCCCCCTTCACCGGTTTGGTGAGCTTGCCGTTTTCGATCAGATAGCCCTCTTCCACGGCGAAATTGAACTGGCCGGTGGGGCCCACGCTGCCCCCACCCATCGATTTGCAGTAAAGGCCCTGATCCACCGAGGCGATCAGCTCATCGGGGCTATGGGGTCCTGCGGCAATAAAGGTGTTGCGCATACGGCTAGCGGCCGCAAAGGAATGGCCCTGGCGGCGACCGCTGCCAGTGCGGGCATGGCCGGTGCGCAATTCCCCGGCTCGATCGCTGAGGAAGCGCTTCAGCACACCGTTCTCAATTAATACCGTGCGCTGGGGCTCCATGCCTTCGTCATCCATGCAAAGGGAACCAAAGGCCCCATCACTGAGGCCTTCATCGATGGCGGTGACGGCCTCATGGGCAATCAGATCCCCCACCTTGTCGGCAAAGGGGGTGGTGCCCCGTTCGACTTGGGTTGTTTCCAGCAGATGGCCGCAGGCTTCGTGGAAGATCACGCCGCCAAAGCGGTTGGCGAGCACCGCAGGCATCTGTCCGGCTTCCACGTAGTCGGCATAGAGCATGGTTCCGGCACTGGAGCACACCTCCTGGGCCGAGCCATCCGCATCCCATTGGCGCAGATCGTCCGGGCATCCCGAGGTGCCGTAGCGGCGGCCGAGGCCGGCCCTGTGGTCCCCATCGGCGGCCAGCACGTTGAGGCCAAGGGATTGGTGCAGGCGGATGTCGCGGGCAAAGGTGCCATCACTGGCAGCCACCAGCACTTCCTGCCAATCCCGGGCATAGCTACCCCGGCGGGCTTGCAGGTGATGGCCATGGCGCTCCAGGGCTGCAGTGCCCTCCAGCAAGGTGCCCGTGGCCTCTTGTATCTCAGGGCAACGCTTCAGCCAATCGGATTTAGTGGCACCGAAATCGCGCAAATCCTTGAGGCCTTCAAAGCTGGCAACGGCTGAGGCTGATGGCGCTAGGCCGAGCATGCCCAGGGCCTGTTCCAGGGCATGGAGCAGACCCGCATCGCTGAGGTCATTGGTACTGACAAAGCCGTCGCGGTCGCCACGGAAGACCCGAATGCCCGCTCCCATGCCGAAGGCCGGGCTGACACTGGTGATGGTGTCCTGCTCGGCTAACAGACCGATGTGGTCAGTGCGCTCAAGAAAGACTTCGACAAGATCGGCGCCGCTGCCACGGCCGCTGGAAAGAAGGCTTTCCAACCTGGAACGCCAGGTGGTGTCAAAACCACCGGCAAGGGGGGATAGGACCACTCAGCGTCAGCGAATGGCGGGTTGGAAGGCGTCGCTGCGGATGGGAGCCATCAAGAACAGCTTGGCCATCTCAACACCGTTGGCGGCCCAGTAGGGCAGCTTGCGCAGGAGTTTGAGCACCCCTGGTGCATTGCTGGCATCGGTTGCTGCCAGGGCGTTGTTGTTGGTGACGAGCCTCTCCAAGCGGACGTAGAACTTGGGATGGTCCACGTTGAGGACCACGGGGAACACCCGGGCTGTGGTTTCGTTTGTCTTGGCGATCACGAGCTTGTCGTACTCGCGGGCATCCAGACCGAGGG
>CAMDSS010000022.1 GCA_945907085.1 Cyanobium sp. NIES-981
GAATACATCAATGCCCGGGAGCGCTTCATCAACAAGCTCGATGGGGTGACCGATCCAGAGGAGAAGCGCAAGCTGATTGGCACCGAATTCATCCGGGTGTTTGAAGAGGAGAGCAAGCGGCTTGGGCCCTTCGATTACCTGGCCCAGGGCACCCTGTACCCCGATGTGATCGAGAGCGCCGGCACGGGCATCGATCCCAAAACCGGTGAGCGGGTTGCGGTGAAGATCAAGAGCCACCACAACGTGGGTGGCCTGCCGAAAGATCTCCAGTTCAAGTTGGTGGAGCCCCTGCGCCGGCTGTTTAAAGACGAGGTTCGCAAGGTGGGTCGCAGTCTCGGTTTGCCCCAGGAAATCGTGGGGCGCCATCCCTTCCCGGGTCCTGGCCTGGCGATTCGGATTTTGGGCGAGGTCACCAGCGAGAAGCTCAACATCCTTCGCGATGCCGACTTGATCGTGCGCGAGGAGGTCAAAGAGGCTGGTCTCTACAACGAGATCTGGCAGGCCTTTGCCGTCTTGTTGCCGGTCCGCAGTGTGGGCGTCATGGGCGATAAGCGCACCTATGCCTTCCCGATCGTGCTGCGCTGCGTGTCGTCCGAAGACGGCATGACCGCCGATTGGTCGCGGCTGCCCTACGACCTCTTGGAGAAGATCTCCAATCGCATCGTCAACGAGGTGAAGGGGGTGAACCGGGTGGTACTCGACATCACCAGCAAGCCCCCGGGCACGATCGAATGGGAGTAAAGCCCCTGGGAGTAGCCCCGACGCTGCAGCTTCGATACCATCGGCTCCCAGCCCAGCCATCGTGACTGCTGCCCCCGGGCCAACCAGCGACCCTGCCAGCGATTCCGAGCTTCAACGCCGGCTCCAAGAGGACAGCATCCACCTGGGTGGCAAAACGATTTATTTGAACCCCTTTCTCTATTGGCGTCGCTTCGATGCCAATACCGACCGTTGGCTGCGGGAACCGGGGCAACTGCAGGAAGACCAGATCATCAGCAACCGCAGCCGGTTTTACCCCGAGCTCAATTGGGAGTTGCTCGATCAGGCCGACTGCGCCGCCAAGGATGGGGCGGTGGAAATGTTCCTCAAAAGCCTTGAGCTGATCAGCACCTTCAACCCAGACCTCACCGCGGGCCAGTTGCTGGAGGTGGAGCGCAAGATGGCGGTCACCAAGAAGCGGGCCTTTGAACGTTGGGTGATGCGTTCGCTGAAGCGGCGCGAGAAGGCTGAGGAGAAGGCTCGGCGCCGTTTTGATCGGGAACGCGCCCTGCGGGCCTGGATGGAGTGGTTCGCCCTGGATGTGACCCGGCAGGCTGTTGTGCCCTTGGCCTCACTGCTGGCGGTGACGGTGGCCGCTGGCTGGTGGTGGGGCAGTCAGCAAAACTGCCGTCAGCTCATCGTCGATCCAGGCGTGCGGCCCGCGCTTCAGCGGCCCTCCCCTTAAGCCCCGGAGTCGGGGTCCCAGTGAAAGCGTCCCGGAGAGGGGAGCTACCGGTCAGACTGGAAGCTTCCCTGTGCCAGGACTGTCGCCATGGCCGCCGATCCCCTTGATTCGTTTCGCCTCAAGCTCATGCAGGAGTTGTTGCCGGTGGGGCTGGCCGTAGCCGACCGGGCCCGCAAGGGGGGGGCGAAGGATGTGATGGCGGCCTTTCAGACCGGCGACGGGGATCCGCTGGAGCAGTTGCGCCAGGAGGGCGAAGGGGCAGCCAGCCAGGTGCGCCAGAGCTTGGACCGGCTGCGCCCAGGCTTGGGCAATCCCGTGATGAAAGTGGAGGTCAGGGATGTGCCGGACGGGGCTCAGGAGCCGTTGGACCCGGATGACAGCGCGGCTCTGCAGGAAGGCCTTGGCCGGATCGCGGAGCGCCTACAGCTGCTGGAGCAGCGCCTCGGAGCCAACTAGGCATGGTGGCTGGCTCGAGATCATCCCGCCATAGCGGCATGGGCCAGCAGCCGGTCCTGCTTTTGGTGGTGGTTCTCGTGTTGAGCGGCGCCCTGGTGGCCAGGCTCGCCTGGTTGCAGTTGGTCCAGGGCAGTGAAAACAGGGCCCGGGCCGATGACAACCGCATTCGGCTGATGCCCCGCAATCCCATTCGCGGCCGGATCCTCGACCGCCATGGGGATGTCTTGGCGAGTAGCCGTCTCACCTACAACCTCTATCTTCAGCCCCGCCAGGTCAGCGATACCCAGTGGCCGGCGCTACGGGATCGGCTGGCGACGGTCTTGGCCGTGCGGGTTGCCAGCTTGGATCAGGCCCGGGCCCGTGGGGCGAATCCCGAAGGGTTCCGGATCCCCCTGGTGGCGGGTTTGACCAGTGTTCAGGTGCTGCGTTTTCGCGAGCAGATCGACGCCCTCAAGGGGGCAGAGGTGGACACCGATGTGTTGCGTAGTTACCCCCATGGCCGCCTCGGTGCCCACGTGTTGGGGTACACCAGCGGCATTACGGAAGAGGAATACGACCGGCTCCAAACCAAGGGCTATCGCATCCGTGATCGGGTGGGGCGCAGCGGGGTGGAAAAGGCCTTTGAGTCGTCGTTGCGGGGCCAATGGGGCGGGCAGCAGGTGGAGGTCAATGCCGAGGGGCAGGTTCAACAGGTCTTGGGTGATAAGCCGGCCAAACCCGGCCAGGACCTCACCCTCACCTTGGATTTACCGCTGCAGCGGGCGGCGGAGCGGGCCCTCGATGGCGTTAGCAAGGGGGCGATTGTGGCGATGGACCCCCAGACCGGTGCGATTCGGGCCATTGCCAGCCGCCCCACCTTTGATCCCAATGTGTTCTCCGATGGCCCCACCAGCAGCCAGTGGGCCAGCCTTAACTCCCCAAATGCGCCGCTGCTGAACCGGGCCTTTCAGGGATTTCCGCCGGCGAGCACCTTCAAGGTGGTCACCACGATTGCGGCCCTGGAATCGGGCCTCTACACCGCCAACTCCAAGGTGATGTCCATGCATTCCTTTTGCTACGCGGGGCTCTGCTACGGAGACCATGGGGCCATGGGGCTGATCGGCTTCCCGATGGCCCTGGCGGTGAGTAGCAACACCTTTTTCTATCAAGTGGGCTTGAAGCTCGGCCCTGCCCACCTGTTCCAGACCGCCCGGCGCATCGGTTTCGGCGCGGTGACGGGCCTGGAGTTAACGGACGAGGAAACCTCGGGGCTGCTCGGGGATCCCGCCTGGAAACAGAAAGTCCTGGGGGAAGTCTGGACACCGGTGGACACCATCACCTCGGCGATTGGCCAGGGGGCCCTGCAGGTGACCCCGATCCAGATGGCACGCCTCTATGCGGCCGCAGCCAATGGGGGCTGGTTGGTCACGCCCCACTTGGTGGAACGGCCAACCCCTCGCCGTTGGCTGGGGCTGCAACCAGCCACCCTGCAGGTGCTGCGCCAAGGCCTGCGCATGGTGGTGACCCAGGGCACCGGCAAGGTGCTCAATGACCCCACCCTGCCGCCTGTGGCGGGCAAAACCGGTACCGGCGAAGATCCGCCCCGGCTAGACCACGCCTGGTTTGGCGGTTACGCCCCAGCGGACAAGCCCACCCTGGTGATTGTGGCCTTCGGCGAAAATTCAGGGGGCTATGGCGGCACGGTGGCCGCACCCATGGTGAAGGCCCTGATGACCACCTGGTTCCGGGGCGTGAATGCCGTTAGCCCTGGCAAGGCAAAGCCTTAGGCCACCAGTTGCAGATCCGGCTTGCCGAGCAGGGTGCGGTAGTAGCCCCGCAGCTGTTCGGTGGCGCCGGCCCAGCCCCAGCGTTCCGCTTCTTGACGGGCGTTGTGCCGCAGGGCTTGGCGCTCGCTGGTGTCGCCCAGGAGCCGTTGGACGGCGGCGGTCAGGCTGGCCGCGCCCCCATCCGGGCCCTCGGGCTCGTAGAGGCAGCCATTGACTCCGTCGCTGACGATGTCGGGGATGCCGCCGCGGTTGGCGCCCACCACAGGACAGCCGGCCGCCATGGCCTCCAGCAAGACCAGGCCGAGGGTTTCGGTGCTCGACGGGAAGACAAAGGCATCGCCACTGGCATAGGCCGCGGCCAGCTCTTCGCCGGCCAAATAGCCCACAAACTGGGCCGGGGTGCCAGCAAAAATTTTCTCCAGCTGTTGGCGGTAGGGCCCATCCCCCACCAGGGCCAGCCGGGCATCGGGCAGGGCCTCGAGCACGGGTTTGATGCGCTCGATTTGCTTTTCAGCCGAGAGCCGGCCGATGTAGAGGAGCAGCTTGCCGGTGTCGCTGCGGCCGCCGAGCAGCTTCGTGCGCATGGCCTCTGAGCGGAGCTCAGGCCGGAATAGCTCCGTATCCACCCCGCGCTGCCACAGGTCGGTGTGCTGGATCCCCTTGTCGCTGAGTTCCCCCACCATGGCGGTGGAGGTGCAGAGATTCAGGCTGGCCTGGTTGTGGGCCGCCTTGAGGAGCTCCCAGAGCAGGGGTTCGAGCATGCCCATGCCGTAGTGCTCCAGGTACTTGGGCAGATGGGTGTGATAGCTCGCGACCAGGGGATAGCCCTTGGTTTTGGCCAGCCAAATACCGCCCAAGCCCAGCACCGCTGGGTTCACCACATGGACCAAATCCGGGTTGAAGCGCTCGAGGGCTTCAGCCACTGCGGGCCTGGGTAGGGCCAGCTTGAGTTCGGGATAGAGGGGGAGGGGCATGGCCGGTACGCCCACCACCTGGGCCCCCATGTAGGTGGAGGGGCAGCCTTCAGGACAAAAGATCAGCACCTCATCGCCAGCGGCAACCAGGTGTTGGATGGTCTTGGTGAGCCGGGTGACAATCCCGTCAACCTTGGGGAGGAAGGTTTCGGTGAAAAAGGCGATCTTCAAGGGAGGGGGCCTGCTCTAAGCCGTTTGGATGGCCTGGGCCTGGGTTTGGGTCCAGGCCGAGTTGCAGGGAATGCGGCTGCGGTCGCAGCGATCGGCCCAGCGGCGAGCCACATCCACCACTTCGGCCAGCAGGCCGTCATCGAGGGTGGTGGGGTTGAGGCCGAGCTCGATAAAGCAGCGGTTGTCCACGATCAAATCGTTTTCAACGGCCTCGTTGCGGGGGTTTGGCAGGTTGTTGATCTGGGCACCGGTCAGGGCCGCAACCTTTTGGGCGAGCTCGCCCACCTGGTGACTTTCGGTCATCTGGTTAAAGATTTTCACGCGCTCCCCTTTGGCAGGTGGGTTGTCCAGGGCCAGTTGCACGCACTTCACCGAATCACGGATGTGGATGAAGGCGCGGGTTTGGCCCCCGGTGCCATGCACGGTCAGGGGATAGCCGATGGCGGCTTGCATCAGGAAGCGGTTCAACACCGTGCCGTAGTCACCGTCGTAATCGAAGCGGTTGGTGAGGCGGGGGTCGCGCTCGGTGGCGGCGGTGTTGGTGCCCCAAACAATCCCCTGGTGGAGATCGGTGATGCGGATCTGGTCGTGTTTGTGGTAGTAGAGGAAGAGCAGCTGGTCCAGCGTCTTGGTCATGTGATAGACGCTGCCCGGGCTGGCCGGGTGCAGGATCTCCTCCTCAAAGCGGCTGCCATCCGGTTGGGGCACTTCCACCTTGAGGTAGCCCTCGGGGATGGTGGCTCCCCGGTGGGAGCCGTAGCCGTAGACGCCCATGGTGCCGAGGTGCACGATATGGGTGTCGAGGCCGCTCTCCACGATGGCGGCGAGCAGGTTGTGGGTGCCGTTGACGTTGTTGTCCACGGTGTAGCGCTTGGTGGCGCTGGTTTTCATCGAGTAGGGGGCTGCCCGCTGCTCGGCGAAATGGACGATGGCCTCGGGCCGTTCACTGCGCAGCAGGGAGAGCAGGCCGTCGTACTCCTTGGCGATGTCCAGATGAACAAAACGCATCGCCTTGCCCCCCACCTGCTCCCAAGCCTTCAGGCGATCAAAAATTGTGGCAATCGGCGTCAGCGACTCGACCCCGAGGTCGAGGTCGATCTTGCGGCGACTGAGGTTGTCGACGATCACCACGTCGTGACCATCGTCCGCCAGGTTCACTGCGCAAGGCCAGCCGCAAAAGCCATCGCCACCGAGAACGAAAACCTTCATTCCGAAAACCCCAGACCCCTGCAGTACGAGCGGATGCTCCAGAGCGCAAGCTACTACAAGTGTTCAGCTGATCCGAGCTGCCACCGCCACAAGGGTGAGGACCAGCACAGTGCCACCAAGCAGCAGCAGTTTGCTGGCGGGGCCTTGGGTTTCGCCCTTTTCCATCACCACCATGCGGGGTTCTGTGGCAAAGGCATTGAGCCGTCCGCCATCTTCCTGGGTGACCTGCATGGATGGATTTTTTAAGTGCCAGCCACCCTATGGAGCTTGGCGAGGTCCAACCATAGCCTCGGCATGGAACTTCATGCCGTTCCCGCCCCCCGGACCCTTGCCCGGGCTCCTAAGTGCCGATCCGGCCGCTTGTGGGGGAGCTGGGGCTGGCTTGGGGGCGGATGGGGAGCCGACCGGCTTGGAAGGCCGTGCGGCCCGCTTCGGCGGCCAGGGCCATGGCCCTGGCCATGGCTTGGGGATTGCCGGCTAGGGCGATGGCACTGTTGATCAGCAGGGCATCGGCCCCCATCTCCATGGCTTGGGCCGCTTCGCTTGGTACCCCAATCCCCGCATCCACCACCACCGGAACCCGGGCGTTTTCAATGATGAGGGCGATGTTGGCGGCGTTGCGAATGCCCTGGCCTGAGCCGATGGGTGAACCCAGGGGCATCACCGTGGCGCAGCCGGCATCCTCCAGGTGCTTGGCCAGGAGGGGATCGGCATTGATGTAGGGGAGCACCGTGAAGCCCTCTTTGACCAGCTGTTCGGCGGCTTTGAGGGTGCCAATGGGATCTGGCAATAGGTGTCTGCTGTCGGGAATCACCTCCAGCTTCACGAAGGTGTTGTCTTCCTGGCCGGCCAACTTGGCCAGCTCCCGGCCCAGGCGGGCCACCCGGATGGCTTCTTCGGCGGTGGCACAGCCGGCTGTGTTGGGCAGCATCCAGATGCGTTGCCAGTCGATGGCTTCCATGAGGCCTTCATGGCCCGCTGCCTGGCTTTGCACGCGGCGCACGGCCACGGTGACGATCTCGCAGCCACTGGAGGCCAGGCTGGCTTGCATACAGGCGAGGCTGGGGTATTTCCCCGTGCCAGTCATCAGGCGACTTTGAAAGCGGCGGCCCCCAATCACCAGGGGATCGGGCTTCGCGGAATCCTTCAGCAAATTGTCTGACACGGGAAACCAGTTGTCGTCATTGCTTCCGACTAGCCTCCCATTAGCTCGATCCCCCTGTCGTGCCGACTCCAGCGCCGCTTCCCGTGTCCATGCCTTCGCCAATCTCCAGATGGCTGGTTTCCAGCGCGATGTCGGCTGGGTTAATGGCTCCCGGATTGGTGTTGGCTGCCACCCCTGGTGGGGTGCCGACCGCCATGCCCCTGCCGGGCTCTTCATTTGTGCCTTTCCAGGCCCCCACTGGATCGGCCCAGCGTCTGGATCAGGCCACCGACACGGAAATGGGGCCTGTCCAAACATTTGATCCCTCTGCCAGGGCCCAGGTGATTGCCATGGAACTGCCGCGCCAATGGAGCGGTACCTACCAAGCGTTTGGGGGGAGTGCTCCGGTGCCTGTGCAACTCACCTTTGCAGCCGTGACCCCGGTGGGCGCCATGGTGACCTTGCAGGGTGAGATGACCATTGCTGGCCAGAAGACGCCGGTGCAGGGCAATCTCAATGCCCAATCCGACCAACTCGATTTGATTCCATTGGCCGCCAAACTTGGTGGTGGCTTGAATGCGGGCGGACGATTCCAGGGCCTGCAGGGCATTGCCTTGAGTGGTTGGAATGCCGACCGCCTCACTGATATGGGCGGCCGGCTGGCCCTTGAACCGATGGGCTCGCGGAGGCCCCTGGTGGCTCCTCGGGGAGCAGGCAAGGCTGTTCCCGTGCGCGGACTCTGGTAGAGCTCGGCCTTAGGCCACCGTGTTGAATCCTGACTGGCGTCCTAGAAGTTTCAGCCGTTTGCGAGCTGTTTTATTGGTGGGATCGAGCTCCAGCACCTTGTCGTAGGCCTCCTTGGCCTCGTCGGGCTTGAGCTGCTTTTCGAGGGCAAAGGCCAGGTTGTTGAGGGCCACCGGATAGTCGGGCTTGGCCTGGAGGGCTAGGCGGTAATGCCGGATGGCCGTTTTGTAGTTGTTCTGGGCAGCCAGGGAAAACCCCAGGGCGTTTTCGATCAGGGCCCGGGCTTCCGAGGGCTCCTGCTGGGCATCGGCTCGCTTGATGGCCAGCTTCAGGTTTTCTGCTGCCTGGCCATAGAGGCGCTTGCGCAGTTGTACGCAGGCCAACTCATAGAGGGCAGCCGCGTCCGTGGGCTGGGCTGCATCGTTGCGTTCCAGCTTGGCGAGGGTGACTTCGTCACCGCGCACACGCCAAATTTGCCGGGCTACCACCACGGCGGCGGCACCCAGCAGAACAACAAGACCAATCAGATAGGCCTGGGGAAGGAGTGCGTCCAAGGGGCCCTATGACCAGTTGAAATCAGTGGAGTGGATCAGCTTTTCGCCGCACCCACAACACTGGTGAAGCTGGTGGGATCCACCATGGCCAGTTGGGCCAGCATCTTGCGATTGATGCGCACATCAACCTTCTTCAGACCACCCATCAGGCGGCTGTAGCTCACCCCATTGATGCGGGCTGCGGCGTTGATACGGGCAATCCAGAGGCGGCGGAAATCGCGCTTCCGACGACGACGGTCCCGGTAGGCATTGCAAAGCGCCTTCATTACCCGCTGGTTGGCGGTCCGGAAGAGGGAGCCGTTGCCACCCCGGAAGCCCCGGGCAAGACGAAGGACCTTGTTACGGCGTTTACGGGCAACGTTGCCCCTCTTAACGCGAGCCATGGCAGGGAATCAGTGGTAAGGGGAAAACTTGGTTTAGGCGTAGGGGAGCATGGCGCTCACATTGTCCGCATCGCGCTCATCCACGACGGCCATGGTGCCCAGATAGCGCTTGCGCTTGGGGCTCTTGTGGTCGAGCAGGTGACTGCGGAAAGCGCGACGACGGAGGAATTTGCCAGTACCGGTCGCCTTGAACCGCTTGGCGGCTGCTTTGCGGGTCTTGAGCTTCGGCATGTCTCCTAACGCGGGCACAAACAAGCAGAGTACGACGTGAGAGTCCCTTCTTCCAACACCGTGCCATGAAGCTGATGGTTTTGGGGCGCTCCTGGGGGCGTAGATCGCTTTCATCGGCTGGGATTTGGCTGGGTAGTTTGCTCGTGGCCGGTGGTTGCCGCGCTGAGTCCCCAGTCCCCCAAACCCCTGCCCAGCCGCAGGGCTCGAGCCTGCATTGGTCGGTGCCCTTGGTGCCTGGGGTCAAGCCCCGAGATCCCGTGTTGTGGGTGGCCTTGGCGGCCCACCTGCGCCCGCCGGAGCCCCTGCGGTTGAGCAGTGCCAAGGGCAATCTCACCCTGGTCACGAGCAGCGGCCGCCGGATCTCGGCGCCAGGCCTGGTGCTGGGTTGGCAGATGCAGTCGCTGCCAGAGCCGCTGCAAATCAGCCGCCAGGTGCTCGGGCCGTTTGCCAGTTTTGAGACCGCTGAAACCGCAGCCCAAAGCTGGCGTCAGCAGGGTGCCCAGGCGGTTGTGGCCCATCCAGGTGAGTGGGAGGTGTGGGCGCCCTTGGGCTCCCCACCCCCCGCCGTGGGCAAACCCCGTCTTTGGCAGCAGCTGCAGCGGCAACGCCAGGTTTTGGTGCTGGCTTCACCCCTTGCTGCCGGGGGTGCTTCTGGCAGCGCAAGCTCGGTGCTGGAGGGCCCTTTGAAAATTGATGCTCCCGGTGGCCTGCGCTGGAAGGGCGGGGTTTATGCCGGTCCCTTCCGGCTGCAGGGGGATGCCTATGGCAGTTGGAGCCTGGTGGAGCAGGTGCCCTTGGAGCGCTACTTGCTGGGGGTGGTGCCCCACGAAATCGGCGCGGGGGCGCCGGCTGCGGCCCTGGAGGCCCAGGCCGTGCTGGCGCGCACCTGGGCGCTGCGCAACCAGGGGCGTTTCGCCGTGGACGGCTATCACCTGTGCGCCGATACCCAGTGCCAGGTCTATGGGGATCCCCGCGGGGCCGGTGCGGCGGTCAAGCGGGCCGTGGTCGCCACCCAATCCCTGGTGCTCAGTTGGGCTGGCCAGCCCATCCATGCTGTTTACCACGCCAGCAATGGGGGTGTTTCAGCTGGCTTTGGGGAGGCCTGGGGCGGCGCTGGGTTCCCCTATCTCAAGCCGGCCATTGATGCACCCAGCTCGGGGCCCCAATCCCTGGCGCGTCGGTTTCCATTGCCCCTGGGGGGCCCAGGGGTGCACGACTTCCTGGCCCATGGTGGAGCGGCCTACGGGGCCGACCATTCCCGTTTTCGTTGGACGCGCAGCCTCGATGCTGCCCAGATTGGCAAGGCTCTGGCGGCCCAGGCCCCCCAGGTGGGGCAGCCCCAACAGGTGGTTGTGCTGCGGCGGGGTGCCAGTGGTCGGGTGCTGGCTTTGAAGATCGTGGGCCAAGGGGGCGAGGTGGTGCTCCATCTCGATGCCATTCGGCGCACCTTGCGCCCACTGCCCAGCACGTTGTTTGTGGTCCAGAAGGTGGCTCCCGGGCAGTGGTTATTCGAAGGCGGTGGCTTTGGCCATGGCGCCGGACTCTCCCAGGCGGGGGCGATGGACTTGGCCCAGCGGGGTTGGGGGCTGCAGCAGATCCTTCAGCACTACTACCCAGGCACCAACCTGCAACCCCTGGCTGGTTTGCAACCGCCGTTGCCGCCGCCCATGGAACTCTGATGTTTAGGGTTCGCTTTAGAGTTACAGCACTTCACAGAAGGCGATGGCTGCGGGCGGCAGTGCCACTGAGACCGCCCCCAAGCGTCGTCGCGGTAAGTCGGCCCTGTTTGTGGTCGGTTGCGGTTGGGCCGGCATGGCCCCCCACTGGCTTGATCCTTCGATCCGCCTGATCCCTTCCATCACCGTGGCGCTGTTGCTGGGTGGTTACATCATTCGAACGGTTTTGGCGCCAGCCCTGCGGCCCGCCAAGCAGCCATCGCAATCCCCCGAATCCAATGTCTCCCAGGGTTTGGAGGCTTGGCCATCGGTCGATGTGGTGGTGGCCGCCCGGGATGAGCAGGCGGTGATTGGTCGGCTGGTAGAGCGGATGGCCCAGGTGCGTTACCCAGCAGGCCTGCTCAAGCTGTGGGTGGTTGATGACGGCAGCACGGATCGCACACCGGAGGTGTTGGCGGATCTCCAGGGCCGGTTTTCTTTTTTGCGTTTGCTCAGGCGGGCCCCCGATGCAGGCGGGGGTAAATCCGGGGCCCTCAATGAGGTGCTTCAGCAGCTGCAGGCCAGGTGGATGCTGGTCTTGGATGCCGATGCTGATCTCCAGGGCGACACGCTTGAGCGGCTCATTCCCTATGCCGAAGCGGGCTGTTGGTCGGCGGTGCAATTGCGCAAGGCTGAGGTGAATGCCTCGGTGAATTGGCTCACCAAGTTGCAAGCCATGGAGATGGCTTTCGATGCGGTGATCCAACAGGGCCGTCTTGCTACATCAGGGGTGGCGGAACTGCGGGGGAATGGCCAATTGCTCCGCCTCGATGCCTTGCACAGCTGCGGTGGGTTCAATGAAGCCACGGTCACTGATGACCTGGATTTGAGTTTTCGGCTGTTGATCGACCAGCAACCCATCGGCGTTCTCTGGAATCCCCCGGTTCAGGAGGAAGCGGTGTTGGGCCTGGCGGCGCTTTGGCGCCAACGCCAGCGTTGGGCCGAGGGGGGTCTGCAGCGCTTCTTTGATTACGGGCCCCAGTTGTTTTTTGGTCGCCTCAAGCCGGCTCAAAAGCTCGATCTGCTCTGCTTCTTCCTGCTCCAGTACGCCCTGCCCATGGTGGCCGTGGCCGACTTGGCGGGGGCTTTGATCACGGCCACCCGTCCCACGATTTGGCCCCTTTCGGTTGTGGCGTTTGGTCTCTCAGGGGTTTCGATCGTTGCGGGCTGCACCCGTTCCAGTGAAGGCCCGGCCCTGCCGGCGATGAATCCCCTGTCGTTGGCCCTGGGGATTGCCTACCTTGGCCATTGGTTCGTGGTGATTCCCTGGACCAGCGTCCGCATGGCCCTGCTGCCAAAGCGGCTGGTGTGGGCCAAAACTTTGCATCTGGGGGAAGACAGCGCTGATGGTGAGCTCACCACCCACGATGATCTGACGGGTCACGACGATCCCGCCACGGTTTAGGCCCTGGCCAACCGGCTTAGGCCCCCTTCAAGCAGCGTCAAGGCCGGCCGGATCTCCTGGCCCATCGAGCTGGCCATCCAGGGGGCCATCCATTTCAATCACTTCGCCGTTGAAAAAATCTGCCAGCCGCTTGGCTTTCTCATCGAGGGGGGCGGCCATCGGTGGTGGACCCCCATCTCTGGGCGCAGCTTGCACCTGGTGGGTGGCCTCCCGTTGGGGGGGCGCACTGGCAACTGCGCTGGCAGGCCCCTGGCTAGCGATGGGTGTTGGTGCAGGTGCTGGAGCTGGAGCTGAAACCGGGACTGAGGATGAAGGGGCTGGGGTTGGGAGTGGGGCAGCGGCAGTTCGGGCCAGGCTGGCTGGAGCTGGCACCGTGGCTTTGGGCGGCTGGGGTGGCATCTCGCCGCCACCTTCCAGTACCAGCTGGCGGGGACTACCCAGGGCCGAGGCCATGGCCTTTTCCAGTAGGGGCAGCCGGCTTTGCACCATGGCCATCCAGTTGCCCGCCACGGTGACCACAGCCCGCCTCTCATCGAGCCGCACCAATTGGGCCTGCTGGGAGAGCAGCATGCGGGTTGAGGGCAGTTCCAGGCCCGCCAGGATCTGTTGCCACAATTCGCCCAGGTTGGTTTCGCCCTTGGCTCCAGCGTTGGCTGCGAGGGTGGCTTCGGGACTGGTTTCGGGAGTTGCTTCAGGACTGGCCTGAACGGCAGGGGCAACCGCCGAGACTCCGCTTTGCACGGCTCCGCTTTGCGCTGCTTGGGTGGCTACGGCCTGCGCCACGACTGGCTGGGCAGGAGCTGGGATGGCCCTGGCCGCAACGGCTTGGGCAGGCGCAGCAGCGGGTGCGGCCTGGAGTTGGGTTTCTGCCAGGAGGCCCAGCAGCAAGACCTCGAGCCACAGTCGGGGATTGACGCTGTGGCGCAGTTGCTGCTCGCTGCCCTTGAGCTGGGCTTGCCAGAGCAGCAACCGCGCTTTGCCGATGCCGCGGGCCAGTTCTGGTAGCTGGGGCCGGAATTGGGGGGAGAAGCTGGTGAGCTCAAGGCGATCAGGGGCGGTGCCGGCTAGGACCAGATCCCGCAACAGACTGGCCAGGCCCTGGAGCACGGCGGTGGGCTCCCGGCCCCGCTCCAGCAGGTTGCGGCAGGCCTCGAGCAGGGCCAGGGGTTCGCTGGTGGCCAGGGCAGCCGCCAACCCCAGCAACTCCTGCTCCGGTACGGCGCCAAGTAGCTCCCACACCGCCGAGGCTTCGATGGGCGCTGGCAGCAGGCTGAGTTGGTCGAGCAGGCTTTCGGCGTCCCTTAGGCCGCCCTGGGCCCGTTGGGCCACCACGTGCAGGGCTTCTGGGGTGATGCCGATCTGCTCCTGGTCGGCGATCCAAACCAGGTGCTGCTCCAGGGCTTGCAGGGGGATGCGCCGGAAATCGAAGCGCTGGCAGCGGCTCAAGATCGTGGGCAGAACCCGCTGGGGATCGGTGGTGGCCAGCACAAACACCACCCGCGGCGGCGGCTCTTCCAGGGTTTTGAGCAGGGCGTTGAACGCAGCGGTCGAGAGCATGTGGCACTCGTCAACCACATAAACCTTCCAGCGGGCCTGGACGGGCGCAAACCGGGAGCGCTCGATCAGTTCGCGGATGTTGTCGACGCCCGTGTTGGAGGCGGCGTCGATCTCGATGACATCGAGGGCATTGCCGGCCGCAATTGACGTGCAGAGTTCACAGCTGCCGCAGGGTTCAGGCGTGGGGCCCTCGGATCCGATGCAGTTGAGCGAGCGGGCCAGGATCCTGGCGCTTGAGGTTTTGCCGGTGCCGCGCGGGCCACTGAAGAGATAGGCCGGGGCAATCCGGTTTTGCAGCAGGGCATTGCCCAGGGTGGCGGCAATCGCCTCCTGACCCACCAGCTGGTTGAACCGCTGGGGCCGGTATTTGTGGTGGAGGGGTTGGTACGCCGTAGGGGGCCGTGGGGCGGAAGCTTGAGGTTACGGCGGCTAGGCCGATTCCTGTTGTTCCCGCTCCAGCACGCTGGGATGGGCAAGCACCTGGGCCTTGCTGCGAGCCTCCACCAGCTCGCGGGTGATGGTGAAGGCCTTCACGTCATTGCGGGACGGCAGGTCGTACATCAAATCGAGCATCAGCTCTTCGACAATGCCGCGTAGGGCGCGGGCGCCGGTTTTGCGCCGATAGGCCTCGATTGCGATCGCTTCGACGGCCCCGGGTTCGAAGTCCAGGCGCACGTTGTCCATGCTGAGCAGGGTTTGGAACTGCTTCACCAGGGCGTCGCGTGGCTCGGTGAGGATGGCCTCCAGGGCTTGGGTATCGAGGGGTTCGAGCACGGCGCTCACGGGCAGACGGCCAATGAATTCGGGAATCAGGCCGTAGCGCACCAGGTCTTCGGGCTGCATGTGCCGCAGCACCTCAGCCGCATGGCGGTCTTTGCCGCCGCGGGGGCGGCT
>CAMDSS010000023.1 GCA_945907085.1 Cyanobium sp. NIES-981
CTTGATCCGATCCGGATTCACTAGACCATGCATGAAAAGTTCGCCGCGCTCGGCCTGATCCAAGGAACGTTGCAGGCGAGCTGCATTGGCAGGTGAGCGGAGGAGGTGCACGGTCTCCATCAAGCTGTTGTAGGTGTCAAGCGACATCACCACAGAGCTCTGGGCGTTACGGCGGGTGATCACGGTGACATCGGCATTGGCCTCTACCTGATCCAGTACCGCCTTAAAGCCTTCGCGGGCTTCCGAGAAGCTCACCACCTGCATGGCTGTTGTCCAAGGAGTTGTACAAGAGTCTAGGTGGTCTCAGGAGCGATCGATGGTTTTTCTCCAGGCCATGCCAATCCGTAAAGGAATCCCAGGGCTGGATTTTTCCCTCAATGAACTGAATAGGGTTCTCCAAACCGTTATCAGCTCCAACGGGCCCCAAAAGAATGTCTGAATTGAAGTGCCCGTTCAGTGGTCAAGTGGGAGCGGTGACCCCCGCAGGCGGCACCACCAACGACCAGTGGTGGCCCGATCAGATCAAGTTGGGCCTGCTGCACCAGCACCACCCGGCCTCCAATCCCCTGGGCGCTGGCTTCGACTACGCCAAGGCCTTTGCCGGGCTCGACTACGCCGCCCTCAAGGCAGACCTACGGGCCCTGATGACCGACTCCCAGGATTGGTGGCCGGCGGACTGGGGCCATTACGGAGCCCTGTTCATTCGCCTGGCCTGGCACAGCGCCGGCACTTACCGGATGGCGGATGGCCGCGGAGGTTCTGGCCATGGCAACCAACGCTTTGCGCCGCTCAACAGCTGGCCCGACAACACCAACCTCGACAAGGCCCGGCGGTTGCTCTGGCCCCTCAAGCGCCGTTACGGCACGGCCATCTCCTGGGCCGATTTGATCGTTCTTGCCGGCACCGAAGCGCTGGAGTCGATGGGCTTCCGCACCCTGGGCTTTGCCGCTGGTCGCACCGACATCTGGCAGCCCGAAGAGGATGTGTTCTGGGGCAAGGAAACCACCTGGCTCGGCGATGAACGCCACGCCGCCGATGGATCCCTGGACCAACCCCTAGCGGCGGTCGAGATGGGGTTGATCTACGTCAACCCCGAAGGGCCCCATGGCAATCCCGATCCGGTGGCCTCAGGCCGGGATGTGCGGGACACCTTTGCCCGCATGGGCATGAGCGTGGAGGAAACCGTGGCCCTGGTGGCTGGTGGCCACACCTTCGGCAAATGCCACGGGGCGGCACCGGCGAGCAACCTGGAGGCCGAACCGGAAGGGGCACCGCTGGAGGCCCAGGGCCTGGGCTGGGCCAACCGCTTCGGCAGTGGCAAGGGGGAGCACACGATCACCAGCGGCATTGAGGGGGCCTGGAAACCCAACCCCACCCAATGGGACCAGGGCTACTTCGAGATGATGTTCACCTACGAGTGGGAACTCACCAAGAGCCCAGCCGGCGCCTGGCAATGGGTGGCCAAGGATGTGCGCCCTGAACACCTGATCCCCGATGCCCACGTGCCGGGATTGCGCTCGGCGCCGATCATGACCACCGCCGATCTCTCCCTGCGCCATGACCCGATCATGGAGCCGATCGCCCGGCGTTTCCACCAGGACCAACAGGCCTTCGCCGACACCTTCGCCCGGGCCTGGTTCAAGCTGACCCACCGCGACCTGGGCCCCCGCTCCCTCTACCTCGGGCCCGACGTGCCAGCCGAGGAGTTGATCTGGCAGGATCCCCTACCCGCCATCGACCATCCCCTGGTGGATGGCGCCGATCTCGCTGCCTTGAAGCAACAGATCCTGGCCACGGGCCTCACGGTGCCTGAGCTGGTGGCCACCGCCTGGGCCTCAGCCTCCAGCTTCCGCGGCTCCGACAAACGGGGCGGCGCCAATGGCGCCAGGCTGAGGCTTCAGCCCCAGCGCACCTGGGAGGTGAACGATCCCGAGCAACTCTCCCGGGTGCTGACGCAGCTGGAGGCCGTGCAGGCGAACTTCAACGGCAACCAAACGGGCGGCAAGCGCATCTCCCTGGCCGATCTCATCGTGCTGGCCGGTGGTGCGGCGATTGAGCAAGCCGCCGCCGCTGCTGGCCACAGCGTGGTAGTTCCCTTCCGGCCAGGACGCACCGACGCCAGCGCTGAACAGACCGACAGCGCAGGTTTCAATGTGCTCAAACCCCTAGCCGATGGCTTCCGCAACTGGCAGCGGGCCGATGTGCCGATTCACGCCGAAGAGCTGCTGCTGGATCGGGCCCAGCAGTTGGGATTGAGTGCGCCTGAGCTCACGGTGCTGGTGGGCGGGCTTCGGGTGTTGGGGGCCAACAGCGGCGGCAGCAGCCACGGCGTCTTCAGCGATCGCGTTGGCGTGTTGAGTACGGATTTCTTCGTGAACCTGCTCGCTATGGACACCGTATGGGGTCCGGGCACGGGAGCGAACGTCTACGAAGGCCGCAGCCGACTCGATGGCAGCCTGCGCTGGACGGCCACCCGGGCCGATCTCGTCTTTGGCTCCAATAGCCAGCTCCGCGCCATCGTGGAGGTCTATGCCCAGGACGACGGCGCCGAGCGCTTCATCCACGACTTTGCCCAGGCCTGGGTGAAGGTGATGGAGCTGGACCGTTTTGATCTGGTTCGTCACGGCAGCGCTTAAGGCCTTTGGCCAGTAACCCGGAAGAACAACAAATAAAGCAACAACCCGACAGCGATGAACGACTCCCAAGCCTGGCTAACACTGCTGCTAGCGATTGCCGCAGAAATTGCCGGTACCTCTTTGCTGAAGCTGTCGGCGGGCCTGACCCGGCCCTGGCCAACGGTGCTGCTACTGGTGGCCTATGGCTGCGCCATCGCCCTGGTCGCACGGGTGGTGATGGTGATACCCCTTGGGATCACCTACGCCCTATGGAGTGGCATTGGCACCTTAGCGGTGGTGCTGATAGGTGCCCTGGCCTACCGACAATTCCTGAGCACCAGCCAGATGATTGGGGTGGCTCTGATTGCAGCGGGGGTCGTGATCGTGAATCTGGGCGGCGAGTCGCACTCCTAATTGGCAGTAGCCATGACCAACACATTTGAGCGACTCGCCAACTGGAATCCTCCGGCCAACCGGCGCGATCCCCTTGCGGTGCTCAGGGAGCAAGAAGAAGGGCGAATCCCCTGGCTACTGCCCATTCGCCATGGCCGCATGGCCGCCAATCTGTTTGCCCACGTGCGCGGCAGTGCCGCAACGATGGCTGCTGATCTGGCCAGCCAACCAAGTTCGGGGGTATTGGTCCAGCTCTGCGGGGATGCCCACCTCCTCAACTTTGGCTTTTACGCCTCACCAGAGCGATCCCTGCTCTTCGACATTGTCGACTTCGATGAGACCTATCCAGGACCCTTTGAGTGGGACCTCAAACGGCTGCTCGTCAGCCTTTACCTGACGGGCAGGGAACACAACCTCGAGGGAAACGACTGCCTCCGTATGGTCAAAAGGGTAGCCCGCCATTATAGAAAAAGCATCATGGACTTGGCCCAGATGCCATTGATGGAGATGTGGGCCATGCGCGTGGATGTAGAGCAACTCCTTGTTGATAGCGATAACAAAGGATTCCGCCGCCATCTCAAGGCCGTGACAAAAAAAGCCCGGGAACGCGACACCCTGCATGCCGCAGAACGGATCTGCACCACCAATGGCGAAGGCCATTTGATCTTCCGCCATGAGCCTCCAGAGCTTTGGCGCCATGGGCTACTCCCAGACGAATGGCGCGGCGACCTGAGTTGTGCCGATTGGAACGAGGAGATGGAGGCGTCCTACAGCGACAGCATGCCCTCCCATGTGCAACAGCTTCTCAGTTACTTCCGTTGGAGTGATTGGGCTTTGAAGGCCGTGGGTGTCGCCTCGGTGGGAACCCGTTGCGCCATTGGCCTGTGGACAGGACCCCATCAAGACGACCTACTGATCCTGCAGTGCAAGGAGGCCAGGCGATCTGTACTTCAACCCCCAGATGCCAACGCACCGTGGCCGCACCAAGGCCAACGGGTCGTGGAGAGCCAACGGCTGATGCAAACAGCCAGCGATGCATTCCTGGGCTGGTCGACAACTCCCGAAGGTCACAATATGGTATGGCGCCATTTCCGCGATTGGAAAGGTTCGGTGGTGCTTGAAGAGCTTGATGATGCCGGACTTGCGCTCTATGGAAAGTTGTGCGCCTGGGTGCTCGCCAAGGCCCATGCCCGCTCCAGCAAGGCAACACCAATCGCCAACTTCATCGGTAACGATGACAGCTTTGATGATGCAATGGCACAGTTCTCGGCCACCTATTCAGAGCAAGCCCGCTGCGATTACAAACAATTTTTAGCTGCGATTGAGGCGGGGGATCTGGTCAGCAGCCACGCTTAAGTTAAATCTGCGGGTGGCCCGGCTCATCTTCTGGGGCAGCCCTTGCCTTTAAGGCGAACATGCAATCAGCTAGCCCTGGGCCCGATCAACCACCAGGTTTAAATCCAGATCTTCAAGAGCGATGACCCTCGACCATCTCAGTTTTGGCACCCACGACCTGGCGGCCACTCGCCGTTTCTATGAAGGTCAGCTGGGCTTTGGCGTGATCATCCATGAGCAGTTGCTGATGGCTGAGGGGGGCAGGGTGGAGCACCTGTTCTTTGACTGTGGGGGCGATTGCGCCCTGGCCTTCATGCAGTGGATCGAGGTCCCCGGGGTGCCGTCGACCTACGACACGGGCATCAACCGTGGTCTGGGGGTACCGCCGGGCACATTCCATTTCGCCTTCCGTTCTCCCTCCCAACAGGCCCTCGGTGAACGCCGCCAGCAGCTGCAGCAGAAAGGGGTCGTGGTGGGTGAGCTGCTCGATCTCAACCCCTACGCCTCCTTCTTCTTCGATGATCCGGTCAACGGTTTGCGGTTGGAGTACACCACCCGTTGGCGTCAACCCACAGTCGAGGATCGGGACCCGCAAAAGCGCCGCATTCCAGCGAGCCTGAGTCTCTTTGAACACGCCTCCGAACCGGCCCCGCAGACCTAGGTCATGGCCCGATGGGTTGGGCCAGCATGAAATGGCTATGGAGCTGCGATTAGATCTTCATCAGGGGCATCGCAGGATGCTGCCATCCCAACAGCATGGCGCTGAGCTCAAGGACAAGGACAGCAATCAACAGCCGGTAGATCCAGACACGGGCATTGGGGCCCAGGGCCAGCAAAGCGCCGAGCCAGCCCCCCAGCGCACTGCCAAGCATCAGAGGCAATGCAGCCCCCCACGCCACCTGGCCGCTGTGGATGAACACCGCCAGCGACACCACCGTGGCAGCGCCGATCAACACGGCCTTGACGGCGCTGGCCTGCTGCAGCGCAAGTCCACCGACCAGCACCAGGCTCATCAGGAGGTAAGTACCGGAATCGAGCACGATCAAACCGGTCCACAGGCCTATACCCGTAGTCATGACAAGCAATGGGAGGCTCGGGTTTTGACGGGTGCTCTCGGGATCGCCCTCACGCAACCAGCGCTGCGGTTTGGTCATCAACAGCACCAGGGCCAACACCACGGCGATATGTACCAGCAGCCTGATGTGCTCCATCGGCAACATCGCAGCCATCTGGGCTCCAACCAGGGCGCTAATCAAAAAGGCTGGTAGCAACTTCAGGCACAAGCGCCAGGGGATCACCTTGCTCTGTTCAAAGCGCCAGATGGCGCTTGCCATGCCCACCAACACTGGCAATCGGTTGGTGCCATTGGCGATCGCCGGCGGCAGACCAAGGGCTATCAGTAGTGGCAGGGTGATCGCCGAGCCACTCGAAGCTGCAACATTCAGAAAACCGCAGAGGGCTCCTGCCCCCAGCAAAGCGATCCAAGTGCCCATGCTCCTCTCTTCTTCAACTCAATATCTAACCGCCCGTAGCACCATCTGCAAAGAGGCGGCACCTAAGAAGGCAAATCTATGTCGGGAACTACTGACTACCTGTTCTGATTAAATAGGATATTGGGGTGGAAGCCGGATGATAGCGAAGCCACAGGTTCAGCAAGAGCTTGAATAATCGGTTGAGTAAAAAGTCGAGAAACCAACCAAAACTCCTTCGAATACAGTGGATCTCCAAAAGAAATTTATTGTAAAATAAAAGTCATCAGTGCAAATCCGTGAGCCAAATTTCAGGTTCAGATCGGTTGCGGGGCAGTGGCGGGGATAGATCTTAGCGATTGGCGAATGCCCATAGAAGCCCGTGGGTTGATTACTGGGTGACTTATGGGTTGATGAACAGTGGTCAAGGGATGGGGGCCTAAACGGCGGCGGCGGACCCAGCCGCCATCAGAAGCCTCAGCCGAGCAGCTGAACCACGGCCCGCACGAGGGCAATGCCGGCTACCAGCAGCACCATCGACTGCGAGATCCGCGTACGACGCTCGGGTGGCACCCTGTGGCGCGCCACGATTCCCAGCGAGGTTCCAAGCACGACTAACGCAATACCCCCCACGAAGGCCTGGGGGTGTAACGGTGGCAAGCCCAGAAGCGGGATGCTCACAATGTTGAGCAGGGCGAAAATGGTCTGTTGAGTGCGGATGTAGCTGCCCGGGTCCCACCCCTGCTGGACCAAGAAGGCAGCCAGCGGGGGGCCGCCAACGCCGGCATAGGTGTTCACCGACGCCCCCCACGCGCCAGACATCGCCGCGGTGCGCGCGGTGGGCACGGGATGCCACCACAGCAGCACGGCCATCGACAACAGCGATGACAGCGCCACCACCAGTGGGCGGAGCCTGTCAGGCAGGAGCATCAACGCGACCACCCCAAGCAGCACGCCGCCCAGCAAACCGGGCCCCATCCGCTTCAGCACGCTCCAGTGGATGACCCCCTCCTCCCGCGAAAGCTGCCACGCGTTCTGCGCGAGCGCCAGCGTGTTCACCAGCCCGATGCCGCTGGAGCCGGAAATCACTTGCGTAAGCACCGGGGCTGCAATCAGCGAGAAGCCCAGGCCACTGAAGCCCTGCACCCATGCAGAAAGGAGCACCGCCATCGCAAGCAGCGCGTAGGTCAGCACGAGCTGGTCTGCCCCAGCCGCCCCAGCAAGGTGCGGTCGCCGGCATGGGGGCGCCGGTCCAGCCGGGCCGTCAGCACTCCGATCGCGTCATCCACCCGACCAGAGCGCACAAGTGCAGCGATGGCGGTGTCTTCGATGACCTCACACTGGGCCCGACTCGCTCCGGTGGCGCGCGAAGCAGCAAACAGCTCGAGCAGGGTATCGGCCACCTCTGCATCTTCGCCGCGCACAAACCCTGCCAGGGCTGCGGCAAGCGGCGCTCCGAAATCAGCCATCGCGGGCATTGCCGAGCCGCGGCAGCGCTGCTCGAGCCGAGTGAGCGCCGCCACATCGCCTGCGGCCGCGTCGGCCAGGGCGGCGTGCATCGCTGAAAAGGCCGTACTGGGCTCAGTCAGCTCGCGGCCCGCCATGGCGCGCAGCTTGGCGATATCCCCGGCACGGTCGGGGATCCCCATCAGGTCAAGACGCCAAAGCAGCGAAGCTCCGTCAACCAGGCTACGGATGCCCTCCAGCACCCAGGGCGAAAGGTCGCGGTCGTAACGCTCAAGAACGGCTTTGATGTCGCCGAGGCCGAGGTCATGCAGCACGGCGTGCCACGCCAAGTGGTCCCTGCCGAGGCACCGGGTCCCGGCCTGCGCCAGCCAGCCGTCCAGCCAGCGCAAGCCCTCTGCATGCTCACCAAGTTCGTAATAAGCGTGCGCTCGCGCGTGGGCCGCGGTCCCTCCATGGGGCTCCTCACGCAACGATCGGTCGGCGAGTTCAGCGGCACCCTCGAAGTCGCCCTGCTCCACCCGGGCGAAGGCGAGCAGCCCGGTGAACCACCAGTGATCCCGGTGCAGCGGCTCAAGCTCGTCGAGGCGGTGCCAGGCATCAATTGGGCTGTCGTAGGCCCCTGAAAAGGCGATCGTGGGGATCGCCAGCGCCAGCCCGATCGGGTCCTCGGGGTACGCCTCGGCGTAGGCGCGGTAGGCGAGCCGGTCGCCGTGGATGCGTTGTCCGACCGCGCGCACGTAGGCCTGCTCGCGGGCAGTGGCACCGCGGGCGAGGGACTCGAGCGCCGAGTGGTAGTGCAGGGCGCAGTCGCGCAGGTCGCGCTGCTCAAAGTCGAGGGCGGCCTTGGTGGCGTGCGCCACGGCAAAACCCGGGTCAGCCTCCAGCACCGAGTCAACCTGCTCGAGGACACCCCGCTGCAGGCCCAGGGTCATGCGCACCGCCAGGTCGTACCGGGATGCGGCCTCCTGGTCGGTCGACACCTGCTGGCCTGCAGAGTCCAGAGTCAAAAGAGGATCCTCAAGGCCAATTTGAGCGAGACTATTAGACAGCAGCGAACGATTGCTTAGGCGCGACGCCAAGCCATGCCCCACAGAGCATTAGGCAAGCCAAACCTCAAGAGCCACCACCACAATCAACCCCAAGGACACCAACTGGAAACGCTGATCAATCTGATCGAGCCTGGCTTGAACAGCAGCCTTCTGGTCATCGCTCGCCTGCGCATAACGATTCGTTGACCAGGCAAACAAGACAAACAAACCAACGCAGATCAAATAGGCCACCGCATAGAGCTTGTCGAGATAGGACAGGTAGGGCGTTCTTGGCAATCCAGCCGCATAGCCCTGCTGCAAGAACACCAGCGTCAGCAAGGCTGTTGAAGGGATAGCCAACCGCACATCCCCCAGGGAACATTCGAGGTAGGGAGAAATCAACACCACGAGTAAAATAATGGCTAACGGCAGCACGTAGGTAATGAAACCTGGCCAAAAACTGCTCCGGTAATTGAACAAGCACTGCACCTGGCTGACTCGCACCAGGCGGTTCAAGCCATAGTCGGTGCGATAGGTGCGCACCACCGGTGCCAATGTGGCAGAGGTGAGGACATAGCCATCAAGGCTGGCATCTTCACCGATAATTCCCCTTTGATTGCGCTCAGGCACCAGTAATAATGGCCGGCCATCGATCACGGAATGGGCCGGCACCACCTGCAGCACGATCGGCAATTGCAAGAACCCAAAGGGATATTTCCGCAAATCAATCGTTCGCACATCGAAATTGCTAGAAAAACGAAAACTCTGATGCCAGGATCCATCGTCCCTCTGCTTGGGCTGGCTCAAATCAGCCATCACCTTGGAATTCCAGTCCTCCACCTGATTGCTGAAATCCACCAACCCCAAGGGTTCGAGATCCTCTCGCTGCATCCACTCCTGCACGGTGTTGGGCCACTCCAACCAGAAGCGACCATCAACGAAGTAGGTCTTCTCCGCCAACGACAAGGCATGGATGGAATCCACATGCATCCCCACCTGCATCACTATCCCTTCGCGCTGGAGCTGGGGGAAGGAGGCCAGGGGCTGAATGATCGGCGGCTGGGCCCGCTGCATGGCCCAGGGCATGCCAATCCGATCGCCCACCGGCATGCCCATGCGATGCATGGGCATGCGCATCAGGTTGACCATGCTGCTGATCGGAGCCCAGGCCATCACCAGGGCCAGCAATCCCGCCAGCAGCCCTGGCACAAACCAGCGGCCGAGGCGCTCGGTGCCAGGGAGGCGGGGCATGGCAGTAAAAACTTGATCGGCCCAGGTTGGCACCCGATCCCCTGGCCCAGGCGATCAGCCGCGCCAAGGCGAAAGACCTCACCACGGTTTGCCAATTTTGAGTTCTTGAATACTTTGGAGATGATCGATCGAAACGAAACCGCGTGATTCGCGAACGTCTTGCAGGAGCGGTGGCCGGCATGGCCGCCGGCACGATCGTGGCCTTCAGCGCCGGATCCCTGCACGCACCTCACGCAAACGCCAAATCCCCTGAGGCTGCCAGCTCCCAAAACCTGATCCTCACCCTCAACGGGCTAGCCCTTGGCGGGCTGATAGGGCTTATCAGGCCAGGCCAGCGCCGGCGCAAGTTGGCAGAAACTCAGCAAAACTCGGGCTGGAAGGGCTGGCGCGAGTTCCAAGTGATCCGCAAGCACCCAGAGAGCCAGGAGATCACCTCGTTTGTGCTGGCCCCCAGCGATGGAGAAGCCCTCCCCACCTTTTCTCCTGGCCAATTCCTCACCCTCGAGCTGCCCATCCCCGGCCAAGCCAAGCCGGTGGTGCGCACCTATTCCATCTCCGATTTCCCGCCCGCAGACCAGCCGATTCGCCACTACCGCCTCTCGATCAAGCGGGAGCCAGCCCCCCAGGGTCAAACCGTGCCCCCGGGGCTGGCCTCCAACTTTCTGCACGACCACATCGGCGAAGGCTCCAGGCTGCGGGTAAGGCCCCCGGCCGGCAACTTTGTGCTCAATACCAATTCCAGCAAGCCCATTGTTTTGATCAGCAATGGGGTGGGCATTACCCCCATGGTTGCCATGGCCAAGGCGGCGATCGCCCAACCCGGCCAACGGCGTATTTGGTTTGTGCATGGTTGCCGCAACGCCCAGTTCCACGCCTTTCGAGAGGAGATGAAAGCTCTTGCCGCAAGTCACCCGAACCTCAACCTGCACATCGCCTACAGCCGTCCCGGTGAAGGTGATGGGAGCCATTACCAAAGCAAGGGCTACGTGGATGGGGCCCTGTTGCAATCGCTGGTGGATCAGGACGCCGACTATTTCCTCTGCGGCTCCCCGCCTTTTATGCAGGGCTTGATTGGGGAACTCAAACAGGCAGGGATCGATGCAACCGCGATCCATTTTGAGATGTTCAGCCGGGCCCCAGCCCCCACCGCTGGGCCGACGCCAACAACCTTGGTGACCTTCACCACCTCGGGCCAAAGCGCCCCATGGACCAGCAGCGATCCCGATGCCACCCTGCTGTCCTTTGCCGAGGACCAGGGCTTGGAGCCGGCCTTTTCCTGCCGCGCCGGGGTGTGTGGCACCTGCGCCTGCCGGGTGATCGAAGGGGAGGTGACCTACAGCAGCGAACCCTCGGCCCCCGTAGCCCCCGGCTCAGCACTGATCTGTATCGCCAAGCCCAAGGGGGCCAAGCTCAGCCTTGAGCTGTAGCGCACCGAACCTCAACCAGCACCATCACAAAGCCGCTGTCCTGGTTGACCGCTAGGCCCCAACCACCAATCCTGGTGGAAATGCGGCTCACCAACCATGGAACCAATTGACTGGCTGTGGATTCTTCACCCCACCCTGGCGGTGGTGCTGATCTATCCCCTGATCGGCGTTGTGGTGCGCCTGGGGATCCAAACCAAAGCGCGGCGGGTGGATGGCGCCAAGCTGCCGCCTACCACTGGGCGCGACCACACCGACCTGGGCAAGTGGCTAGCGGCCGGCGTCGTGGGCATCTCCCTGGTGGCCCTCACCGTGGTGATTGCCACCGATGCAGCGCCGGCCCCATTCCAAGGGGGACCTCCCAGGGCCATCCAACTGCTCCTCGTGCTGACAGGCACGGTGATTTCCCTGATTGCCCTCTGGCGATCCACCAGCAAAGCCCTGCGCCTCGCCTTTGCCTTGATCACCTGGGCCGGCGTGATCAGCCTGGGTGCCCAACCGGAGGTGTTCCGCCTCAGCGACAACCCGTTCCAAGCAAGCTTCTGGCAATCCCACTACTGGGCGGGTGTTGCCGTGGTGGGGCTGATGCTGTTTTCCTTGGGCGCCAGGCCTGAGATTCTGAGGGACCTGCGCTGGCGCCGATTGCACGTCAGCGCCAACGTGCTGGCCGCGGTGTTGTTTGTGATCCAGGGCATGACCGGCACCCGCGACCTCCTGGAGATCCCCCTCCATTGGCAAAAGAGCACCCTCGAAACCTGCAACTGGACCACCCACGTGTGCCCCCAAACCGCCCCATCGATCCCACCAGGCCGGCCCGGGTCATGAAGCCAGGCATTGGCTTTCTCGTGCTCTACATCCTGCTGGGCGGCAGCAATGGTTCCGTGCTGAAAGTCCTCCAGCAGGCGGGCAACCTCACCCACGCGGCGGGGGGACCTGAGGTGATCAGCTTTTGCAATGTGTTCTTCTTCTCAAGCCTGATCTGCGGGCTGGCGATGGTGCTGATCGATCGCAAAGGCCTACAAAGCAACCTGCCCCGCTTGCAAGTCTCCGATCGCTGGCTGCTGGCAGGCCAGGGATTTTCAGGCTTTTTCCTAGGGCCAGTTGCCTTTTTTTTGGCCCTCAATCGGCTGAGCGTGGTGGAAGCAACCCTGCTATTCAGCCTCACGGTGCCCGCCACAGCCTTCGCTGCCCATTGGTGGTTGAAGGAAACCCTGCCCCGTTCCTTTCCCATTACCTGCGGCCTGATCACCGGGGGATTGCTCTTCAGTAGCCATGGGGGGGCTGTAACGGAGGCAGGTCTGGATAGCCGCGGGGGGCTCTGGGCCCTGGTGGGGGTGGCCGCCTTTGCCGCGAGCGGCGTTCTGGCCCGCATCAACAGCCAGCGGGACTGGGGGGTCGGGCTCACGGTGGGCCTCAATAGCCTGGTTGCCAGCGGGGTGTTTGGCCTGATTGCCCTAGTCCTCTTTGGGCCCAGCCATTTCATCTACCTGAGGCTGTGGTGGGTAGCCGGCGTCATCGCCGGCTACGCCGTCCTGATCACCCTGGGCAGTCAATGGAGCCTGATGGTGGCCTATCGGCAACTGGGCGTAGTGCCAGTCACCCTGTGGGCCTCCCTCACCATCGTGGTGGCCCTCACCGAAGCCCACCTGCTGCTGGGCGAGGCCCTAACTCCGCAAAGAATTTTGGGGGCCGGCCTAATCGTGGTGGCTGTCGGAATGCATCAGCTCACCAGCCGCGCTACGGCAAAGCTGTAAAAACAGCCATAGGATCGCCGCGCTTCAACAACTCCCTGCCTGAGCCATGTTCAAGTCCACAGCAACCCTGGCCCTGGTGATGGGGTTGGCCGGCGCAGCACCTGCCGCCTTGGCAGGCGCTCCCCATGGCCAGGCCATTCCCCTCCAGAAAGCCGAAGCTCCGGTCACAGGAACAGTCACCGTGAAGCACGAGGGCAGCAAAGTCAGCCTGGTGTTCAGCAAAGACTTCACCACCAATCCCCAGGCTCCCGCCCTGCAGGTGGTACTGCTCAAATCAGCCACACCACTGAAAACCCTCACCGCTCCCCACTACCCCCTCACCCCGGGGTCCTACACCCAAGTGGCTCCCCTCAAGAGCTACAAGGGCGCCCAGAGCTACACCCTGCCCGCCGGCGTGGACATCAAGGCCAGCGGCTCCGTGTTGATCTGGTGCAAGGTGGCTAATGCCACCATGGCCTGGGCACCGCTGAAATAATCGGCTCGCCCCGATCGGTGGGATGCCTGCCGATCGGGGCCCAGTGATGCATACACTTCAGCCAAAGCAAGATTAATATTGCGGCACAAATGAAGCGATCAAAGTGTAGCCCAGCGATTTACTACTGTCTTTAATCTTTGCAAAATCGATAATAGAGAATCAACCAATTCGGTAGCGCAATATCTGGGAAAGACCAACTCCTGACAACAATTTAGCCCCAAGGCCAATCGCAAACAAGGGCCAGCTCCAAATTTGTCCGAAGAGCAAAAAACAGGCCGTATCCACCGGTGCACTGAAGGCCACGGAGATGAGGACCCGATCGGCAAAGGGCCGCTTGGTGAGGCTATAAATCAGCCAATCGATCGTTTCACTAATCAGGAAGGCCAAAGCACTGGCCAAGGCAAAGCGCGGGCTGCCCAACAGGTAGGAGAGCAGGGCCGCCACCAGCATCAAAGCCAAGGTGCGATGGCCCCAGCTGCGCTGGGCCAGGTCGCGCAAGACCAACACACCCCCCACCACCAACGACCACAACCAGTCGAGCTGGGGAGAGAGGGAAAAGCCCACATTCACCAGCACCACGGCACCCATATAGAGGCCCGCCGTGCGCCAGTGGTTGCGATCCAAAGCCATCGGGCCAGACTAGAAGTTGTGGAAGTTATGCCCCTAGCGGCCCACCTCCCCCTCCCGTAGATCCAGCAATCGTTTCCATGGTGACCACTGCCCTATCGCTGGCCGCCATCCTGGTGGTGGGCATGGCCTTTGCGTTAACCCAGTTCTGCCTAGTGCGCGGAGTTCTTGGCGTGCGCACAGGCAACCTTTCACCCACCCGTTGTGTGGTGGGGCTCAGCCTCTTGATCGCCCTCAGCTTGCTGGTGCTTGCCCATTGGCACGGCGGAGAAACCATGCCCATCTACAACCCTCGGCTGGCGGTGGTCTTCGGAGGCCTGGTGTTTGGCCTCGCAGCACGGGCCAATGGGGGCTGCTTTGTGGGCACCATCAACGGCCTTTGCCAGGGTGAATCGCGCCGTCTGTTGACCATCACCGGCTGGATTTTGGGTTATGCCCTATTGCGCGGATCTCCCATTCCGGGTCACCGCCAAACGCCCCTGGAGGTGGGCCTGGTGGTTGGGGGGCTTGGGGTTCTTTTGTTCGTGCTCAACCGCAGGGCCAGGCAGCAGCAGCAACGCTTCATGCCCAACCCATCCGAACCAGGTCTGCAGGGAACGGTTGCCTGGGCCTTGATGCTCGCCACCGGCATCCTGGTGGGCCTGTTGCACCACAGCGGCTTGCCGTGGGACCCATCGAACCTGGCAAAAGCCCTTGGCGAGAGCCTCAGGGGCTCCCCTCTGACAGCCATTTCGGCCTATGCGCTGCCGATTCCCATGGGCATGGCCCTG